>CANLIF010000038.1 GCA_947491175.1 Actinomycetota bacterium | reverse complement strand
GGCAACCTCAATAGCTCGGTCATAACCAGCATCAACGTGACGAATCACGCCCATACCTGGATCGTTAGTTAAAACTCGAGCAAGTTTTTGCGCTGCAAGCGGCGTGCCATCAGCTACCGATACTTGTCCAGCATGAATTGAGCGACCAATTCCAACACCACCACCGTGATGAATTGAAACCCAGGAAGCTCCGGAGGAAATATTGATCATGGCGTTCAGCAACGGCCAGTCTGCAATCGCATCCGATCCATCAAGCATGGCTTCAGATTCCCGATACGGCGAAGCAACTGATCCACAGTCCAAGTGATCGCGTCCAATAACGATTGGCGCACTAACTTCGCCTTTGGCGACTAATTCATTGAAAGCAAGTCCAGCTTTGTCGCGCTCGCCGTAACCTAACCAGCAAATCCGAGCCGGCAACCCTTGGAAAGCCACACGTTCTTGAGCCATGGTGATCCAGCGACGCAAGTGATCATTGTCTGGGAAAAGATCAAGGACTGCTTGGTCCGTTCGCGCAATGTCTTTTGGATCACCCGAAAGTGCAGCCCAACGAAATGGGCCTTTACCTTCACAGAACAGCGGGCGAATGTAAGCGGGAATGAATCCTGGGAATTCAAACGCGCGGTCGTAGCCGCCTTTACGTGCTTCATCGCGAATGCTGTTGCCGTAATCAAATACTTCAGCACCTTTATCCATGAAACCAACCATGGCTTCGACGTGCTTTGCCATTGACTCTTGCGCGAGCTTGGTGAATTCATCCGGTTTTTTGTCTGCGTATTCCCGAGCATCGGCAAAGTCCATACCAGCTGGAATGTAATAAAGCGGATCATGTGCTGATGTTTGATCAGTAACGATATCGGCATCGACATCCATAGCAAGAAGTTTTGGTAGTACTTCAGCAGCATTTCCAACTAAACCAACCGAAAGTGGCCTTCGAGCAGCTTTGGCAGCCATACAACGGCGAACTGCATCATCGAGATCGTCTGCAATTTCATCTAGGTAACGAGTTTCAACTCGTCGCTGTAATCGAGTTGGGTCAATATCTATCGCGAGGCATACGCCATCATTCATGGTTACGGCTAACGGTTGCGCGCCACCCATGCCACCGCAACCACCAGTGATAGTCAACGTGCCGGCCAATGTGCCACCAAATTTCTTGGCAGCAACGGCAGCAAATGTTTCGTATGTTCCTTGCAAGATGCCTTGAGTACCGATGTAGATCCAAGAGCCTGCAGTCATCTGGCCATACATGGTCAATCCCATGTGCTCCAAGCGACGAAACTCTGGCCAGGTCGCCCAGTCACCAACCAAGTTTGAGTTGGCAAGAATTACGCGCGGAGCCCATTCATGGGTTTGAAATACGCCAACTGGCTTACCGGACTGCACCAACATGGTTTCGTCATTTTCCAAGTTGGTTAACGTGCGAACTATTGCATCGAAAGATTCCCAGTTGCGCGCCGCTTTACCGGTGCCGCCATATACGACCAATTCGTCTGGGTATTCAGCAACTTCTGGATCCAGGTTATTTTGCAGCATTCGCAGTGCGGCTTCTTGCTGCCAACCTTTCGTGGACAAAGTTGTGCCACGAGCGGCTCGAACTGGGCGCGGTCCTGAAGTCATGTGCTTTTCCTTTGGCTTTTTCTACTAATTGAGGTTACTGCAGGGCACTTGCTAGATGCTTGAGAATCCCAATGGTTAGGGTTGAGGAGATGAAAGGGTATTTATGACAAACCTTCCTGTGGACGAATTCTGGCCCCGAGCTGGACACTGGCTCGAAGCTGGTTCTAATGCCGAAAAGACTGACATCACCGTAATTGGAATTGGCGCACATCTAACATCACTTACGCCAACTGGCGCTGACAAAACTCCAGATGCAATTCGTCAAGCACTGTTTAAGTATTCAACATATTCCTGGGCACATGATTTAGATATCGCATCGGTGTCAGTTCGTGATGCTGGAAACATTTCTGATCCAGATTGGGAAGAGGGCGAAACTCGAGTTTTTGCCCGCATGAATGAACTGCGTGGCAAACAAGACTTGCTAATTGCCCTTGGTGGTGACAATGCAATTACCTATTCAGTTGGCAAAGGTTTGTGGGCAGATGAAATCGGTAAAGCCGGTCTGATCACTATTGATGCGCATCACGACATTCGCGAAGGAATTAGCAATGGTTCGCCTGTCCGCCGACTGATTGCTGCCGGATTGCAAGGAACCCACATAGTTCAAATTGGAATCAGCGATTATGCCAATTCGCCAGAGTATGCCAAGCGCGTAAAAGAATATGGAATAACCGTCATTACTCGAGCGGAAATGCGCAACCGATCCCTGGAAGACATCATGGCCCAAGCCATTGAGATTGCTGGGGCCAGTAGGGGACCAATCCATTACGACTTGGATGTGGATGTGTGCGACCGGGCTGTGACCCCAGCCTGTCCAGCAGCAACCCCAGGTGGGCTTTCTGCCGATGATGTCCGAGAACTGACATTCCTTGCCACATCCCACGCCAGTGTGACTAGCATGGACATTACTGAAATTGACGCCACGATTGATTCAGCGGATGAACGAACGATTCGTCTTGGCGCATTATGTGTTTTGGAAGCTGCTGCTGGCGTTGCCAGTCGCTAATTTAAGTAAAGGAATGAAATGACAACGCTAAAGAATTTCATCAATGGCAAGTTCGTAGATAGTTCAAGCAACGAAACAATGTCGTTTGAGAATCCTGCGATCGGTCAGGTTTACGGCACTGCGCCGCTTTCTCGCAGCAATGACGTAGATGCTGCCTTTAAGGCGGCAAGCGACGCATTTCTAGGCTGGAAGCGCACGGCTCCAGCAGATCGCTCGCTTGCGTTATTCCGGATTGCAGATGCAATGGAAGCTCGCGCAGATGAAATTGTGGCGGCTGAAATTCAAAACACTGGAAAGCCACTTTGGTGGATGCGCGATGCAGAATTCCCGCAGTGCGTAGATCATACGCGTTTCCATGCCACACTTGCCCGCAACTTGCCAGGTTGGTCAACCGGAGAATACTTAACTGGTTATGACTCATCAGTTCGCCGCGAACCAGTCGGTGTTTGCGCTCAGGTAGCTCCGTGGAACTACCCATTACTTATGGCCATATGGAAATTCGCTCCAGCCATTGCAATGGGTAACACCGTTGTGCTTAAGCCATCGGACACCACTCCACACACCGCCAGCATCATGGCTGAAATCTTTGCCGAGCATTTGCCAGCGGGTGTTGCAAACATTATTTATGGTGATCGCGATACGGGTCGTGCCATGGTTGCGCATAAGCGTCCCGATCTTGTTTCGATCACTGGCTCAGTCCGCGCTGGTATGGAAATTGCAGCAAGTGCCGCGCCAGACTTAAAGCGAGTTCACCTAGAGCTTGGTGGAAAAGCCCCAGTAATTGTTTATGACGACTGTGACTTTGAAAAGACAGTTCAAGGTGTTGCCGAATCTAACCTCTACAACGCGGGTCAAGATTGCGCTGCTGGAACACGTGTAATCGTGCAAGAAGGAATTGCAAAAGAATTCACTGCAGCACTTGCAAAGAAAGTTGCTGAGTTCAAATTTGGGTCACCTGAAAATGATGATCATTTCTATGGCGCGCTTAATAGCCAAAACCAACTTGATCGCGTGCAGGGCTTCATCGATCGTCTGCCAGGTCACGCTGAGATTTTGACTGGCGGCAAAGCACAACGCCTAAATGGTGGATACTACTTTGAACCAACTTTGATCGCTGGCTTAAAGCAAGATGATGAAATGATTCAGACTGAAGTATTTGCATCCGTGCAAACGATTCAGACTTTCAAAGATGAAGACCAAGCCATCGAAATGGCTAACGATGTGGACTTTGGTTTGGCAGCGTCAATCTGGTCCGAAAATCACGGTCGAGTCATCCGCACTTCACAGGACCTGGACTTTGGTCAAGTATGGGTTAACTGCCACTTAGTTCAGGCTGCTGAAATGCCAAATGGTGGCTTTAAGCACTCCGGCCACGGCAATGACTTGTCCACTGAAGCAATTGAGGGCTACACCCGCGTCAAGCACATAATGAGCTTGACCGGACGTTAATTTCTGCAGGGTAGGCTGGAGGACTCAAGAGTTTCCCAGCCTTCCCCCCGGAGTAATCATGGATTTGAAGAATCGCGATTTCCTAAAGGAAATTGACTTCACCAGTGAAGAGTTCCTGCATCTAATTGATCTTGCAATCGATTTGAAGGCGCAGAAGAAACAACGGCGTGAAATCCAAAAAATGGTTGGGCGTAACATCGCGCTTATCTTTGAAAAGTCTTCAACCCGAACTCGCTGCGCGTTTGAAGTTGCCGCGTTTGATCAAGGTGCTCACACGACTTACCTAGATGGTTTGTCATCGCAAGTTGGACACAAAGAATCCATCGCTGATACCGCGCGAGTTCTGTCTCGCTATTACGATGCGATTCAATACCGTGGCAAGACCCAATCCCAAATTGCAGAACTTGCTGAATTCTCAGATGTCCCGGTCTATAACGGGCTAACAGACGAGTGGCATCCAACTCAAATGTTGGCAGACTTCATGACGATGATCGAACACTCTGGCAAGCGCCCAAATGAGATTTCATTTACCTATGTCGGCGATGCTCGTTCAAATATGGGTAACTCACTTCTAGTTACCTCGGCATTGCTAGGTGCGGATATTCGAATTGCATCTCCTAAAGCATTGTGGCCGGCTGCCGACGTGCAAGAAATTGCGCAAGGACTGTTAGCTAAAAGTGGCGGATCCATTTTGCTCACGGAAGATATGGATGAAGCCCTTCCTGGCGCAGACTTTATTCATACTGATGTTTGGGTTTCTATGGGTGAGTCCGAAGAAGTTTGGAAAGAGCGAGTCGAGTTACTTGGTAGTTATCAAGTCAATGAAGTTGCGTTAGCAAAAACTGGAAATTCAAATTCAAAATTCATGCATTGTCTTCCAGGTTTTCATAATGAGCAAACTACGGTTGGCCGAGAGATTGCAAACAAGACTGGTATGCGCGATGGCTTGGAAGTTACCCATGACGTTTTTGAATCAGAAGCCAGTGTGGTTTTTGATCAAGCGGAAAATCGCCTGCACACTATCAAAGCGATCATGGTTGCAACCATTGGGGATTAAGTGAGTACGTTATTTTCAGAACTAACTGTTGGTGGCGTAACTTTTAAGAATCGCGCTTGGGTTAGCCCAATGTGTCAATACTCTGCAGTCGAAGGTGTGATTCAAGACTGGCATGCAGTCCACTACGGCTCACTAATTACTGGTGGCGCTGGCTTAGTAATGGTGGAAGCAAGTGCTGTCGCGCCGGATGGTCGCATCACACCACGTTGCGCAGGAATTTGGACTGATCAACAAGCGCAGGTTTGGGCAGAGGTGCCAAGATTTGCTCAGCGCTTTGGCGTAAAAACTGGAATTCAATTAGCACACGCTGGTCGCAAGGCTTCAACGCGCGTGCCTTGGGATGGCAGTGGCTCGATCGCACCAAGTGATGGTGGTTGGCAATCCATAGCACCATCGGCAATTGCCTTTGATGGTTATGCAGCTCCCCGAGAGATGACACTTGATGAGATTGAAGAGATTAAAGGCCAATTTGCCGCTGCGGCTGAGCGCGCACTAGGGGCTGGCTTTGATGTAATTGAGATCCATGCGGCGCACGGCTACTTACTTCACGAATTCCTTTCGCCAATTTCGAATAAAAGAACCGATGAGTATGGCGGCTCGTTTGAAAATCGAATTCGATTACTTTGTGAAATTGCAAGTTATGTTCGCTTGATCGTGCCGACATCGCATGGATTGTTTGTTCGAATTTCGGCTTCGGACTGGATTGCTGGTGGTTGGAGTATCGATGACTCGGTTGCGCTTTCCCGAGAACTCAAAGCACGGGGCGTTGATTTAATCGATTGCTCATCGGCTGGCATTTCACCAGAACAACAAATTGAAGTTGGTCCCGGATATCAAGTTAAGTTTGCCCGTCAGATTCAACAAGAAGCTGGGATTCTTACTAATGCAGTTGGCATGATCACTACCGGGGAACAAGCCGAAGAGATTTTGTCTGGCGGCGCAGTGTCTGCAGTAATGATTGCCAGAGCAATGTTGGGCAATCCACGTTGGCCAATTCAAGCTGCTGCCGATCTTGGCGATGAAATTCCGTGGCCTAATCAATATGCGCGCGGCTTTACTGCTCGCTAGCGTTCCTCAGCTGCTGAAACACTGACAGCCGCAACGTTTCTTCTAGTTGCCATTACCGATCCGATTAGAACTAATGGGAATCCAATCATGATTCCAGTTGTGATTGGCTCACTCAAAACAATTACGCCCAGAATAATTGCCACGGCCGGGTTTATGTAAGTGATGACTGTTGTCCGAGTTGGTCCAACTTCTTTGATTAGCGCAAAGAGGGCAACAAATGCAATCGCGGAACATAAAACACCGAGTGCGATAACGCTAAGAATTGCATCTTGGGAAACTTCAGTTACGCCAAGTGCGCGCCAGGAATCATTCAAGACTTCGTAAGCAACTAGTGGTGAGTAAATCAAACCTGCAACTAACAGTGACCAAGCAATGACGCCAATACTTGCAACATCACTCAACATCTTTGTAATAATGATTGGTCCAACTGCATATCCGGTTGCTGCTACGAGGCAAAGTGCGATGGCCCAGTAGTTGCTGGCACTGATGTCGAAACCGACCAACATACCAACGCCAAAGAACCCGACAAATAGTCCGATAATTCTTCGCACATCCCAAACCGAATCCAGACCCATCTGACGTGAGATTACGGCGTTAATGAGTGGCACCATTGCAATCAGCAGCCCTGTCAAGGAACTTGAAATTTCTTTTTCAGCTACACCGAGCGCGCCAAATGGAATGCACATCTCGAGCGCTGCAAATGTGAGAATGCCTTTCCAATGCGTTCGAAGTGATCGAGCATGGCCTTGGTGGATAGCAATTGGAAGCAGGATTATGGCGGCAATCATGACTCGGCCAAAAACCACAACGGCAGGAGATAGGTCAGCTACTGCAATTCGGATAAACAGATAGGGCGTGCCCCAAATGATTCCCAGCGCAACAAATAAGAACCAACCGCGCTTAGACACAATCCCGATTCTAGACATAGGGGATTTCGCAGTATTCTTAGGGATCATGAGCGAGCAGGTTATTCCAGATCCCAATTTCTATGACGTTCACGCGGTTCAGGAGAAATGGCTGCCTGTCTGGGATGAATTAGCCCCATTTAGATCAGGTCAACCTGATGACAATCGACCAACTAAGTATGTTCTGGACATGTTTCCTTATCCATCTGGTGACCTTCATATGGGTCATGCTGAGGCCTATGCACTTGGCGATGTGATTTCGCGGTACTGGGTGCACCAAGGTTTCAACGTTATGCACCCAATCGGCTGGGATGCCTTTGGATTGCCTGCCGAAAATGCGGCCATCAAGCGAAACGAAAGTCCGGCCATATGGACTTACGAAAACATTGCAATTCAAAAAGCTTCGATGCGCAGATATGCCTGCTCATTTGATTGGGATCGAGTATTAAACACTTGTGATCCCGAGTACTACCAGTGGAATCAATGGTTCTTCTTACAAATGTATGAACGTGGTTTGGCATATCGCAAAGACTCAGCAGTTAACTGGTGCCCTTCCTGCCAAACGGTTCTGGCTAACGAGCAAGTTGTTGGCGGAGAATGTGAACGCTGCGATTCCGCAGTTACCAAAAAGAAATTGAACCAGTGGTACTTCAAGATTACGGATTACGCTGACCGTCTACTTGATGACATGAAGGAACTTGAAGGCCAGTGGCCTGAAAAAGTTTTACTAATGCAGCGCAACTGGATTGGTCGTTCCCAAGGCGCCGAAGTTAGTTTTGAAATCGAAGGCCGCGATGAATCAGTGGTGGTTTACACAACACGTCCAGACACTTTGTACGGGGCAACTTTCTTTGTTGTCGCTGTTGACTCCGCGCTAGCTGCGGAATTGGCTCAGGGCACTGAAAGTGAAGGCGCGTTCCAGGAGTACTTGGAAAAAGTTAAATCCTCAAGTGACATGGATCGACTTGCAACAGATCGACCAAAGTCTGGCGTTTTCCTTAACCGTTACGCAATCAACCCAGTCAATGGCGAGCGACTTCAAATATGGGCAAGTGATTACGTACTTGCTGATTATGGAACTGGTGCGATCATGGCAGTTCCAGCTCATGATCAGCGAGATTTAGATTTTGCAAAGGCATTTGATTTACCAATTCGGGTAGTTGTGGAATCTGAAACGGATCCTGCTATTACTGGTGAAGCAACTGCGGATGATGGCGCGCATGTTAATTCTGGAAATCTTGATGGTTTAGGTAAAGCCGAGGCGATTGCGAAAATCATTGGCGAACTAGAAGCCAAGGCCCTTGGTAAACCAGCAACTAACTACCGCCTGCGGGACTGGTTAATTTCACGCCAAAGGTTCTGGGGAACTCCGATCCCAATCATTCATTGCCCAACTTGTGGCGAAGTCCCGGTACCCATTGATCAATTGCCAGTTAAATTGCCAGATGCAGCTGGACTAGATCTAGCACCAAAGGGAACATCACCACTTGGCGCGGCAGATGACTGGGCAAATGTGACGTGTCCAAAATGTACTGGCCCAGCCAGGCGTGATGCTGACACTATGGACACTTTCGTGGATTCATCTTGGTATTACATGCGTTATCTAAATCCACAACTAAGCACCGTGCCATTTGATCAGGAACAAGCGAAAAAGTGGCTACCGATTGATCAGTATGTCGGTGGTGTCACCCACGCAATTTTGCATTTGCTTTACAGCAGATTCTTTACCAAGGTCATGTTTGACATGGGCATGGTGGATTTTGTTGAACCATTCAAACGACTTTTGAATCAAGGTATGGTCCAGATGGATGGCTCTGCGATGAGTAAGAGTCGTGGCAACTTAGTGAAACTAAGCGAAGAGTTAAATGAGCATGGGGTCGACGCAATCCGCCTAGCCCTGGTTTTCTCGGGCCCACCAGAAGATGATGTCGATTGGGCAGACGTTTCGCCAAGTGGTGCCAAGAAGTTCCTTTCTCGGGCTTACCGCCTTGCTGGCGACGTTAATAGCGAACCAGGATGCGACTTTACTACTGGTGATCTTGCACTTCGGAAAGCAACTCATAAGGCCCTTAACGATGCGCAATTGGCCGTTGAAACGTATCGATTCAACGTAGCTGTTGCTCGAACTATGGAACTTGTTAATGTCACGCGCAAAGCAATCGATTCTGGTTGTGGTCCAACTGATCCGGCCGCGAGAGAGGCCACTGAGGCAGTAGCAATCATGCTCTCGTTGGTTGCGCCTTACACCGCAGAAGAAATGTGGGATCGACTTGGCCACCAGCCATCAGTTGCGCTGGCGCCTTGGCCACAAGTGGATCCAAAGCTATTGGTTGAAGATTCTGTGCAATGCGTGATCCAGGTAAATGGAAAAATCAAAGAGCGCTTAGAGATTTCACCAAACATTACTGAATCTGAAATGCGCGAGCTAGCTATGAGCCAGGCTTCGGTAATTGAAGCTATAACTGGTCAAAACATCAAAGTAGTTGTAGTTAAGCCGCCAAAGCTAGTCAACATAGTGCTGGGTTAGCCCATGTCCGTTGGCATCGTAACTGACTCCACCTGCTACTTGCCGGCTGAAGTAGTAGCCGAACTTGGAATTGAAGTCGTGCCACTTCAAGTTATAAGTAATGGAGTTTCATTCAATGAAGTTGGTGGCATAACTGTTGATGAAGTTGCCACTGCATTGCGTGCTGGTAAATCAGTCACAACCTCACGACCAAATCCAGAGGTTTTCGTCGAAACTTTTGAGAAACTACATCGAGCGGGACACGAATCAATAATTAGCGTGCACTTATCAAGTGAGTTATCTGGAACTTATGAATCTGCGGTCCTAGCAAGTCGAAAAGTAGATTTTCTAGTTGATGTCGTTGATTCCCGTGGGATTGCAATGATGCTTGGTTTTGCAGTTCAGGCTGGAGCCAAGTTGGCAAATTCTGGCGGCAGTCACACCGAAGTCCTTGATTTGATTCAGCGAAAATGTATCGGCGCTTCAATTATTTTCTATGTCGACTCACTTGAGTTCTTAGAAAAAGGCGGGCGGATCACGGCCATGCAGGCGCGGATGGGTGCGTCCATGAACTTAAAGCCACTGCTTCGCATGATTAACGGAAAAGTAGAGCAACAAGAACTAGTTAGGTCTAGTGAAAAATCCATCGCGCGGATGATCGAGATTGTCGTTGCAGCCGCTCGGATCAAATCTGAAATCGCAGTCCATCACGTGGAGGCATTTGATGCCGCGAACACAGTAGCTGCCCAACTCAAGGAACTAACTGGAGTTGAGGCTATTTCGGTAACATCGGCCGGAGCAGTAGTTGGAACTCATGTTGGCCCAGGGGCATTGGCTGTAGTAGTTAGTCCACAGGTTTAGTTTCCCCACAACTTTTTAAGCACTCGGATTTGTTTGACCAGTATTACTAAGTTCCAAGTCATGCAGGTTTTTCATAAAGATAAAACGCAACTTTCCGCAGCTGCCACTAACCGCCTGCAAAAAGTTTTAGGTGGTAGAACTGAGTTCTCCGGAGCTACTGAACCGACCCAAATTCTGGTTACCCCGCCATCGCAAGCGATTCGTCCAATTTTCAAGATAATCATTGCTGCAGTCATTGTGACTGCTGGTTTAGTTTGGCTTAATCGCCCAGCTCCTGTCGCGGTACCGCAAATAGCGAGTTTAGGCATTCCAATTACTACGAATTCTGACTTACCCGAATCAGTTCAGGGGATTGACCAGATTGTCGTCGATGTAAAGGGAGATGTCACAACCCCTGGACTGGTAACCCTTCCGGCCGGTTCGAGGGTGGCGGATGCAATTGCTGCGGCTGGCGGAGTTATTCCAACTGCAAATGTGACAACAGTTAATTTGGCCGAACGATTGTCAGATGGTCAAATGATATTTATTGGTAACTCCAATTCGATGGAGTTAACTTCTGATCCTC
>CANLIF010000037.1 GCA_947491175.1 Actinomycetota bacterium | reverse complement strand
TGGCACTTATTGTTTTTGCTGGACGTTTACGAGATGACCAACATTCTCGGCTCGCTTCTCCCATTTCGACTACCAAAGTCGAAACCGTTCACCCCCAAGATTTTCATCAGGGGATTACTGGATAGGTAACCACCACTATTTAGTTATGTTCCTATTGTACTCGAGGTACTGACAAGCGAACCTCCTTGCTCTATGGCACTATTAAGGCATGCCTAAACAATTTGGAAGACGTCAAGTACTTACTGCTGGCGCGGCAACCGTTGCGATTGCGGGACTCAGCGCCTGTTCAAGTCCAGGTGCCTCCGAACCTACTGAGGAAGATTTGGCGATTTCAACTCCTTCGTCTGCTGCAACCAGCAAAGTGGTAGCCACAGCATCTGACGTCCCAGTTGGATCCGTATTTAAATTCACAGACCCAAATTCAGGTATGCCCGCATTCCTATTGCAGCCAGCTGCCGGAACCTTCATCGCCTATAGCTCGAAGTGCACGCATCAGGGCTGTGTCGTTGACGCCTACCCAGATGCCAACGCATTTAAGTGCGCGTGCCATGGTGCAAAATACGACCTAGCAACAGGTGAACCGGATGAAACAACTGCCAAGAGTTTGACGGCGACCGCACTTGCAAAAATTGCACTTACTGTCGCGGGCGATCAAATCTCTGTTGCCTAGCGCATAAGTCCCTATTTCAATTTGATAGTGGCTTCGGCAAGACCTTCAAGCAACCGATCAATTTCTTCAACGGTGTTGTAAGGCGCCAGGCCAGCACGAATCGCACCATCATCACCTAAACCAAGATGACGTGAGCATTCAATGGCATAAAAATTTCCTGCCGGAGCATTAACTTTTAGTTCTGCTAAGAATTTGTAAACGTGTTCAGAATCAATTCCAGCCAGACTAAACAATTCAGTAGGAGTCTTTAAGCGGGCATTGCTGTAGAGCGTGACGTTTTCCATGGCCTGCAAACCTTCACGTAAGCGATGATTCAAGGCGTGCTCGTGTTCATCTGCTGCAGTTTGGGAAACCACAATTCGCTGCCGTCTTGATCCCGAACCCGGCACCATGTCCGCGATGAAATCAACCGCGGCGGTCACGCCAGCCAACATTTCATATGGCAAAGTGCCTAACTCGAATCTTTCTGGAACTTGCTCGGTCGACGGCAATAGCTTGTCAGGATGCAAAGTTTCTAAAAGTGCAGGCGAGGCGGTCATGACACCCATGTGAGGTCCAAAGAATTTGTATGGTGAGCAGCCATAAAAATCCGCGCCCATTGCCTTGAAGTCCACAACTGCGTGAGGAGTGTTGTGGACGCCATCTACATAAAGCAACCCACCAACGGCATGAACAGCCTTAGCGATGGCAGGGATGTCTGGACGAGCGCCAATTAGGTTTGAGGCTGCGGTGATAGCTACGAGCTTGGTGCGATCTGTAATTACGGCTTCAACATCTGAGACATCTAAGTAACCAGTTGCTGGATCGAAATCAATCCAACGTAATGTGGCCCCAGATTGTTGCGCGTATCGAACCCAAGGACGAACGTTTGCATCATGATCCAATCGCGAAGCAACAATCTCATCACCGGGACCCCAGTTCTGAGCCAAAGTTCGAGCAATGTCGAAAGTTATCTGAGTCATACTCCGGCCAAAGAAAATACCTTCCGGAACTGAACCAAGCAGATCTGCCATCGCACTTCTGGCGTTATTGACCGCTGCTTCGGCATTTCGCTCAGCCTGGGTAACCGTATCTTGGTTGGCAAGAGGCCCAGTCATGGTCTTGCAGATGGCCTGACCAACTGAAAGGGGTGTTTGGGTTCCGCCCGGGCCATCAAAGTGAGCCACACCAGATTCAAGAGAAGGGAAAGCCGACCGAACGCGCGCAACATCAAAAGTCATGTCGCCATCCTATTTCCAAACAACATATAATTTTCCCTTGACTAGTCCCTGGAAACACCAGTCACTTTGGTCACAAGTGCGCTCAATGCTCGTGTGTGTTTTCTCACAAGAGGTATTTTTAGGCATTTTTTTGGTTTTTGAGTTGGTTTTTTGTGCATTTCGGGTGCATTCTAAGTTAATCCCGTAAAGCCTTAGATCAGGTTGCCAATCAAGGAGTTATTTTGAGCAGTTCTACCACTCCAGGTTTTGCAGATGCCCCAACTAAAAACAAGCGCTTACTTGCTTGGGTGCAAGAAGTTGCTGAGCTAACGACGCCAGATCGCATCGAATGGTGCGACGGCTCTGATGCGGAATGGGATCGACTAACTAAAGAGCTTGTCGCAAGTGGCACGCTAACTCCGCTTAACCCAGAAAAGCGACCGAACTCTTACCTTGCCCGCTCCCATCCAAGTGATGTGGCACGCGTTGAAGATCGCACCTACATTTGCTCGGTAAAAGAAGAAGATGCTGGCCCAACCAATAACTGGATGGAGCCAAGTGAAATGAAGACGATCCTTCGCTCCACTTTCAAAGGCTGCATGCGCGGTCGCACGATGTACATCGTTCCGTTCTCTATGGGTCCACTAGGTTCTGATATCAGCGCGCTAGGTGTTGAGATTACGGATTCCCCATACGTTGTCATCAACATGAAGATGATGACTCGCATGGGTAAGGCAGCACTTGATTTAATCGGTGAGCACGGCGATTTCGTGCCAGCTCTTCATTCGGTAGGCGCACCACTTGAGCCAGGACAACAAGATGTTGCTTGGCCATGCAGTGATACTAAATACATTGTGCAATTCCCAGAAGAACGCGAAATTTGGTCATACGGTTCTGGCTATGGTGGCAATGCGCTACTAGGTAAAAAGTGCTTTGCGCTTCGCATTGCCTCAGTAATGGCGCGCGATGAAATGTGGCTAGCCGAGCACATGTTGATTTTGAAATTAACTTCACCAAAGCAAAAGACTCATTACATTGCAGCAGCTTTTCCATCCGGTTGTGGCAAGACAAACCTGGCAATGCTTGAGCCAACAATTCCTGGTTGGAAAGTCGAGACCATTGGTGATGACATCTGCTGGATGCGTCCAGGCCCAGACGGTCGCTTGTATGCGATCAACCCAGAGGCAGGATTCTTCGGCGTAGCGCCAGGAACTGGCATGAAGACCAATGCCAATGCAGTCCGCTCGCTGTACGCCAACTCATTGTTCACAAATGTTGCCCTAACTGACGATGGGGACATTTGGTGGGAAGGTTTAACCGAAGAACCCCCAGCTCACTTGATTGACTGGAAGGGCAATGACTGGACGCCAGATTCAGAAGAAGTCTCAAGCCATGCAAACTCTCGCTTTACCGCACCGGCTGAGCAGTGTCCGTCGATTTCTAATGAATGGGATAACCCAGCTGGCGTACCGATCTCGGCCATCCTTTTCGGTGGACGTCGCGCTACCAATGTTCCATTAGTGGCGCAAGCGCGTAGTTGGAACCATGGCGTATTCATGGGAGCCACTATCTCCTCTGAGATGACTGCCGCAGCCGTAGGTGGCCTTGGTCAGCTACGCCGCGATCCATTCGCAATGCTGCCGTTCTGTGGCTACAACATGGCGGACTATTGGGGTCACTGGGTCAACATGGGTCGCACTTTTGCAAACGTGCCAAAGCTTTTCCAAGTCAACTGGTTTCGCAAGAACGAAGCTGGCGACTTTATCTGGCCAGGCTTTGGCGAGAACTCGCGAGTTTTGGCTTGGGTTGTCGATCGCCTAGAGAACGACGCTGAAGGCATTGACTCGCCAGTTGGTATCTTGCCGATACGCGAAGACTTGCCACTAGATGGTCTGGAAATTTCAGAAGCCGACATTGAAGCGCTATTTGATGTTGACAAGGGCAGTTGGCTTGCAGAGTGCGATCTAACCGATGAGTACTTCAGTCTGTTTGACGGCCGGGTTCCACCTGAACTCCAGGCCGAGTTAGCAGACCTAAAGTTGCGCCTCAATTCCTTACCAGCCTAGGTTTTACTCTCTAAGTTTTACCGCCATCTTGGTTTGTTAAGGTAGTGATCATGGCTGATGAAACTCGCACGGATGGTGGCATTCTCGTTGACGAGCGCGTCGAGGAACAAGTAGAGCCTGGTGATCATGAGCGGTTTGCGCATTATGTTAAAAAAGAAAAAATTGTAGAAAGTGCAGTCATGGGCGCACCTGTTGTTGCCTTATGTGGAAAAGTATGGATTCCAAATCGCGATCCAGGCAAGTTTCCGGTTTGCCCGCAGTGCAAGGCAATTTTTGAAGGCCTGCCAACTGGTGGAGACAACAGCGACAAGTCCGAATGAAACTTTCGCCATGGGATCCGGAACATCGGCGACTGAGTGTTGGCATTGTTGCCTTAGTAAGTGTTTTTGGATTTGAAGGAATTGCAATCGGAGCAGTTATGCCGGTTGCCGCCGCGGACTTAAATGCAATTAGCAATTATGCAGTGGCGTTCACAAGTTTCACTATGGCATCACTACTTGGCATGACTTTTGCGGGCCTATGGGCAAACAAGATTGGATTAGCACGCGTTATAGTTTTTGCGGTTGTTGCTTTGGCACTTGGATCTATAGTTGGTGGATTCGCGCCGAACTTATCGGTGTTAACTGTGGGCAGATCGATTCAAGGTTTTGCCTTGGGCGTTGATTTAGTGACTATGTATGTGGTCATTGGACGCATGTACCCAGAAGCATTGCGCGCTAAAGCCCTGGGAATGTTGGCAGCAGCCTGGGTGGTACCAGGCTTGATTGGTCCGGGCCTGGCAGGTGTGTTAGTTGAGATTTCCTCCTGGCGCATGACGTTTTGGATTGTCCCTTTGCTTTTAATTGGACCATTCATGCTGCTGGTTCCAGAGCTAAAGAAATTGCCATTTGTTTCCTCGCCAGTTAGAACCGATGCCAGGATGCAAATCACATCCGTATTGATTGCAATTGGCGCGCTTTCCATTTTTCAAGCCGGCGCTTCGCACGTGGGGCGCTGGAGCGCGGTTCTTATTGCTGTAATTTTTATTACCACACTCGGTGTTACTGCTTGGTCAACTAAATCGTTAATGCCGCAGGGTTACCTTCGAATGCGTCAAGGCATTCCAGCGATCATAGGTATGCGCGGTGTGATCTCAGCTGCGTTCTTTGCCGCTGAAATTTATGTGCCATTGGCTTTGCAAGAGGTAAGAGGCGCATCAGTGGTACTTTCTGGTGGCGTATTGACCGCAGCAACAATTACCTGGTTCGCTGGCTCTTGGCTACAAGGAAGTCACAAACTCAAATATTCAAAACAACAGATTTTGGTTGGGGGAGTTCTTCTGATTTCGCTAGGAATTGCTTTGACACCCGTTGCTGTTTTTGCGCCAATCAGTATCACTGCATCTGCTTTGTTTGCAAGTGTGATTTGGGGTATCGCAGCATTTGGTATGGGATTGTGCTACCCAACATTGGGCGTGCTAATGCTTGACCAGTCTCCAGAAGAGGAACATGCCCGGCACAGTGCCTCGCTTCAAATGTCAGACTCATTTGGCTTGATTATTGCCACGGCTATTGCTGGCTCGGTTTTGGCATTCGCCAGTGTTGCACAAGGGATTGAAAGCAAAACTTTCGTCACTATTTGGATATTCTGCGTATTTGTAGGCCTAAGCTCTTTGCTGTTCATCCCTAAAGTCCAACAAAAGTCGACAGTCGTGCGTGAGAGACTAAACCTATGAGCGCAATGCCTGTTGAAGATTTGGCAGTAGATCTATTGACGGAACGACCATGGATCACTTTGGTTTGGAATGATCCAATCAATTTAATGACCTACGTTACCTATGTTTTTCAAAGTTACTTCGGGTACGACAAACCAAAAGCTGAACTCTTGATGCTTGATGTGCACGAGAAAGGCCGAGCCGTTGTTAGTTCTGGCACCAGGGAAGAGATGGAGCGGGATGTGTCGGCAATGCATTCCTATGGTCTCTGGGCAACCTTGCAAAAGGATGATTAAGTGTTCAAATCTAGACTCGGTGGAAAGTTAACTCTCGAGCTCGATACTGCGGAATTGGGTGTGCTTTCCCAGCTATTCGACCAGATGTCGGAGTTACTCGAAGATCCTGATAGTGAGACTGGGTCAGACCCACTTGCCAAGTTGCTGAACATGAGTGGTTCAACTCAAATCTCAGAAGATCCCGCATTAGCTCGACTGTTCCCTGATGGGTATGCAGGCGATGAGCACGCTAGCGCAGATTTCCGTAGGTTTACTGAACAAGACTTAAGGACCCAAAAGATTACCGCCCTAGCCACGGCTCGGGAAACATTAATTGATTGGACAGGTAAATCCAGCATTACTGCGCAACAGGCCTTGGACTGGCTAAAAGCACTAAATGATCTACGCCTCGTACTTGGAACCAGACTTGAAATTACAGATGACACTGATCGAGATTTCGATGTTGATGAACCAGGAATGCACCTTTACAACTACTTGACATACCTACAAGGAACTTTGATCGACGCTTTGACTTAAGTCAAACAAAAACCCCCTAGCTCGAAAGCTAGGGGGTTTTTGTTTGTTAATTATTAATGTACGCCTTCAGATGATGCATATGATGCGTCATCTGCTGCGCTCTTTAGGCGAGCAATCTTGTAGATTGTCAGACCAAAGAGACACTTGGCAAGGATGTCAGCAACGGTGTAACCGACCTGACGTCCAACGAAGGCATTTGCGCCATCGATACCAATTAGTGGCAGTAAGTACGAGATTGGGTAGACGCCCCAAGTTGCGATAAGCAACAAGCGAAGACGCTTTACTGTTGCTGCAACTTCAGATGGCTGTGTTTCTAGTGTCTTGGTCAACTCTACGAACAAGATGTAAAGGATGTACAAGAACGGAATTGAAGAAAGTCCGCCCCAGATTGCCTTTGTTGCCATGTCTGCAGAAACTTCACCTGGGTAACCAAGGATAATCATTGCTGCTGATGCAGGAACTAGACGTGCTGTAAGTGACTTACGGTTTGCTGCTGGAAGTGCAAGTACTGCAATTGTCTCTAGAAGCAAAAGTGGAACAGTTAGTAACCAGTCAACGTAGCGGTAAGCTTCGTTGAATACTTCGCCACCAGCATGTGCTGACTTGAATGAATCGTAGATTCTCCAGTAGTGGTAAAGCGCAATCAGGGTTACAGTTCCTGAGATTACGATTGCCTGACGGTACTTTGGAAGTACGCGGGCTTGGCTTAGATATAGGTAAATTGTCGTGGCAAGCATTGCTGCAAAACCAAGTGACAAGAACCCACTGACAATAACGTATTGACTGTCTGTCAGTGTCTTTACATCATAGATACCATCCATGAAGTGTTGCTCCTTTTATTGGGAACTGCCGAATCAGTTCAGTTTTTGATGCTGCTCGAGCAGCATTTGGTGCTTTGCCTAGCATCCTCCTCTTGAAGCCGACTTTCAACCGAAACACGCAAAAAAGCGCGCTATTATTAAGAATTAACCCAAGAAAAGGAGAAATATCCGAATATGTTGAGTATTTCTCAAGACTTAGTTGACCAAATGGTTGCCCACGCTAGAGGGGATCACCCAGACGAGGCCTGCGGGGTAATAGCTGGGATTGCAGGTTCAGATACTCCAACGCGGTTTATTCCCATGATTAATGCCGCCAGGTCGCCAACTTTTTATGAATTTGATTCCGCAGACCTACTTAAGCTCTATCGCGACCTTGATACCAATGACGAAGATCCAGTTGTGATTTACCATTCTCATACTGCTACCGAGGCTTACCCATCACGAACCGATGTGGCCTACGCTGCTGAACCGTTTGCGCACTACGTACTGATCTCAACCCGCGAAACTGGAAACCAGGATGGCCCGTTTGAGATTCGGTCTTATCGAATTGTTGACGGCGTTATTACTGAGGAAGAAATCGTAATAACTTAACCGGGCTAAGCCCAGAGTTGTCCGTCTAAGGCCTCGGAAGCCTGCTCAACCGTTCCTTCATATGCACCTGTTGATAGATATTTCCAACCGCCATCGCAAACGATAAAAACTATGTCGGCTTTTTGTCCGGCCTTCACAGCTTTCGTTGCCATGCCTAATGCAGCATGCAAAATCGCACCCGTTGAAATCCCAGCAAAAATTCCTTCGCGATCCAAAAGTTCCCGAGTGCGAGCAACTGCCTCGAGCGGCCCAACGGAAAATCGGGTAGTTAAAACTGACTCATCATAAAGTTCTGGAATGAAACCCTCATCGATGTTGCGCAACCCATAAACAAGTTCGCCATAGCGCGGTTCGGCAGCAACAATTGCGATATCTGGCTTGTGCTCTCGAAGGAATCGCCCGGTACCCATAAGAGTTCCAGTGGTGCCTAAGCCAGCAACAAAGTGTGTGATGGTCGGGCAGTCTGCCAAAATTTCTGGCCCGGTAGTTCGATAGTGCACTTCGGCATTAGCAGGATTGCCATATTGGTAAAGCATTACCCAACTTGGATTCTCAGCTGCCAAATTTTTAGCAACTCGAACTGCTTCATTTGAACCACCGGCTGCTGGCGAATACCGAACTTCAGCACCCCACATGTTTAGCAGTTGGGTTCTTTCGGGTGAAGTATTTTCTGGCATAACACAAATTAATTTGTAGCCCTTAAGCCGAGAAGCCATTGCCAACGAAATTCCAGTATTGCCACTTGTTGGTTCCAGAATTGTGCAACCTGGCGTTAGTGTTCCATCTGCTTCAGCTGCTTGGATCATTGCAAGTGCGGCACGATCTTTAATCGAACCAGTTGGATTGCGGTCTTCTAGTTTTGCCCACAGTCGAACGTCTGCTGATGGTGAAAGATTAGGGAGTCCAACCAGGGGAGTGTTTCCTACTGATTCGAGTAACGAGTTATAACGCATGATTAGCGTCAGCCACCAGCAACGGCAGGTAATACCGTTACGGAATCGCCTTCGGCAACTGTTGCGGTAAGGCTTCCGGTAAATCTGACATCTTCGTCGTTGATGTAGATGTTTACGAAGCGTCGCAGTTTCCCATCTTCAATTAAGCGGTCCGAAATTCCTGGAAACTGGGTTTCTAGGTCAGCAATAATTTGCTCCAGCGTCTCACCTGTGGCTGAAACCGAGCGCGCATTATTGGTGTAACTACGCAGGATGGTCGGAATACTTACAGCTACAGACATTTTAACGCTTTCAAAAGATTGGATACTTAAGTGTAAATGAAATTTCTTAACACTTCTTGCTGACTACATTCTGCGGGATTTAGGCGAAATTTGCTGGCGCGTTGTTCACTGTTGCCAATACTTTGCAACTATGAAGGTGAATTCAGCCATTGCTTGGCACTCTTGGATCTGAGGAAAAATAGGAGCAAGAGATTAGCTGCGATGTTAAGAAATCCGATCGGCAACCTAAACAATCCGAAAAGAGAAGTGATTACCAAAAGGGTGTAAATCATCACAACTGCAAGGGGTGATTTATTGGCTAACTCCTTGAGCACCCAGATGTAGACAAAACCAATTGCAATGCAAGCAACACCTGAAATCAGGATCAATTTAGAAGGCGCACCGCTAGCCATAGCTGGTTGCTCAATTCCTTTGAGGACCTCTGGCGCGAGCGCCAGCAATAGGCCCATCACAAAATTAAACACTGCACCCACTGCGATAACTACCATCACACCGATGATGGATTTGGGTGCATTGCGCAAGTTCAGCATGCTGTCAGATTACTCTTAAGGTGTGAATGATCGCGCAATAGGTGTTATGGATTCCGGCGTTGGTGGCTTAACTGTAGTCCGTGCCATTTTGGACCAATTACCTAACGAGCCTGTGATTTATGTCGGTGATACCGCACATGGTCCTTACGGTCCGCGACCGATTGCCCAAGTAAGAGAATTTGCTCTGGAAGTTTTGGATTCCCTAGTTGAGCGCGACGTAAAGATGCTAGTTATCGCCTGCAACTCAGCAAGTGCTGCGATGTTGCGCGATGCCCGTGAGCGCTATTCAATTCCGGTTGTTGAAGTGATTCAGCCTGCAGTACGTAGAGCTGTGGGAGCAACGCGCACCGGACGCATTGGAGTGATTGGAACTCAAGCCACGATAACTAGTGACGCGTACTCGGACGCATTTTCTGCCGCGCCACATATTGAAGTGACGTCACAAGCTTGCCCGAAATTTGTGGAATTTGTTGAAGCAGGTGTTACAAACGGTGACGAACTAACTGCAATCGCACGCGAGTATCTGCAACCAGTTTTGGATCAAGAAATCGACACTCTAGTTCTTGGCTGTACGCACTACCCGCTACTGACTGGTGTAATTTCCATGATCACTGGTGACAAAGTGACGCTGGTATCCAGTGCGGAAGAAACTGCGAAGGATGTCTATCGCATTTTGGTAGAACAAAATTTAACTCGAAACCCAAATCTGCCACCCCCAACTCATGAATTCCTAGCGACCGGTGAATCATTCACGCATCTGGCCAGAAGGTTCCTCGGGCCAGAGGTTCTGGAAGTTACTTCGCTCAAGCAATCAATTTAACGCATGCAATAGAGTCAGGTACGTGACTAATCGCTCAGATGGCCGAATGGCTGACCAACTTCGTAATGTATCTTTTACTCGCCGATGGCTTGATCACGCGGAAGGCAGCGTGCTCGTAGAGTTTGGCGCCACCAAAGTCCTGTGTGCCGTTTCATTCAGTGAGGGTGTGCCGCGCTGGAAAAAGGGAAGTGGCGAAGGCTGGTTAACGGCTGAGTATTCAATGTTGCCTCGTGCCACCCACACTCGTAATGACCGGGAAAGCGTGAAAGGCAAACTGGGTGGGCGCACGCACGAAATTTCACGTTTGATCGGTCGCAGTTTGCGTTCTGTTATTGACCTATCTTCCCTTGGCGAAAATACCATAATGATCGACTGCGATGTTTTACAAGCCGACGGTGGTACCCGAACTGCAGCGATCACAGGCGCATACGTTGCGGTAGCAGACGCCGTTGAATGGGCACGAACTTCTGGCTTAGTTGGTAAAGGTGCAGTTGTATTGCGAGATTCTGTAGCCGCTGTTTCAGTGGGCATCGTAGATGGCAAACCATGCCTTGACCTGCACTACGACGATGACGTCCGCGCAGAGACTGATATGAACATTGT
>CANLIF010000036.1 GCA_947491175.1 Actinomycetota bacterium | reverse complement strand
TGTGTGTGCTGAGTCGGATATTTCTTCGACCACACAAGGAGAATCATGTTTAAAAAAATCCATGTGGTCGTTGCAGTTAGCGCATTGTTGCTGACTGCTTGTGGCCAATCAGATACCTCATCGCCAGAAAGTGCTGCGCCAACTACTGTGGCCAGCTTCCCGGTAACTTTTGAGAACAATGGCACATCGGTAACTATCACTGAGCAACCTGATGCAATCATTTCACTCTCCGCAACAGCAACGGAAATTTTGTTTGCTATTGATGCAGGTGCTCAAGTTATTGCAGTTGACGACCAGTCAAACTTTCCAGCAGAAGCTCCCATTTCTGATCTTTCTGGCTACACTCCAAATCTTGAGTCAATAGTCGCTCTGTCACCTGACTTAGTTGTCGTCGGCTACGATGCTGACGGCATTGTTGCAGCGCTTACTGCTGCAGGAATTCCAGTTCTTGTTCAGTCCGCAGCAGTAACGCTTGATGACACTTACTTACAGATTTCCGAGCTTGGTACCGCAACTGGGCAAATCACTCAAGCTGGTGAACTTAACGCAAAAATGAAATCAGAGATTGAGTCTGCAATCGCACAAATTCCCGCTGAAGCAGCCGGCTTAACCTACTTCCACGAATTGGATGACACTTTGTACTCAGTGACCTCTGCAACGTTTATTGGATCTATCTATGCACTTGCTGGATTAACAAACATTGCCGATACAGCAGCTGATGCCGCTAGCGGGTATCCACAGTTGTCTCCCGAGTTCATTGTTGCTGCAGATCCAGCCATTATTATCCTGGCAGACACTAAATGTTGTGGGCAAAGCGCTGAAACAGTCGCGCAGCGACCTGGATTCGCAGGATTGAGCGCAGTCACTGCGGGTAATGTAATCGAGCTAGATGATGACATCGCTAGTCGATGGGGTCCCCGTACAGTCGACTTTGTAAAGGTCATTGTTGAGGTATTAACTAAGGTGACTTCGAAGTAGCTTTGAGGAAATTGGACTGCCAATGAGAACTGCGACAGCACGACGTATGCCTAGATGGGTGTGGGCAATAAGTGCTGTCGCAGTTCTCGTGACAATAACGCTTGGGGTTTGCGTTGGCGCCGTGTACATCACGCCCGCAAATGTTTGGGCTGCCTTACTCGGTCAATTTGCAACTGGCATACCCAGCATTAGCGAGGCCCAGGAAACGATAATCTGGCAGTTGCGCCTACCGCGAGTCCTGCTAGCTTTTGTGGTCGGATCAATGCTTGCCAGTGCTGGATGCGCGTATCAAGGAACTTTCCGAAATCCACTAGCTGATCCTTATCTCTTGGGAGTATCTGCCGGCGCTGGACTTGGCGCCACCTTGATAATCGTCAACTCAAGCGTCACCAAAAATTTTTACCTACCTGTTGCAGCTTTCGTAGGAGCTATGGCTGCAGTTTCCCTAACTTATTTTCTGGGTCGCTCTGCCATAAGCGGCAGATCCTCAACTGCGCTCATACTTGCTGGTGTGGCAGTTGCCAGTGTATTGACAGCCTTGCAAACTTTAATTCAACAACAAAATACCGACGTTTTGCGTGAAGTTTATTCCTGGATTCTGGGCCGCTTATCAACATCTGGCTGGAGTGAATTGCTGGTGATTGCGCCCTACATTTTGATCTGTAGTTATGTTCTTTTGCGCTATCGACGGGTCCTAGATGTTTTTTCAGTCGGAGATGAAGAGGCTCAGACTATGGGACTGCCAGTTTCAAAAGCTCGGGGTGCCATTATTGTTGCGGCTTCCCTTGGAACTGCCGCAGCCGTATCAGTCAGTGGCTTAATTGGTTTCGTCGGTATTATTGTCCCACATATTTTACGTCTCATATCGGGCAATTCGTATCGCACCTTGCTACCACTTTCTATGATTTTTGGTGGAGTTTTTCTCGTCCTAGCTGACATCTTGGCCCGAACCGTGCTCGCCCCACAAGAAATCTCCATTGGAGTAATCACCGCACTTCTTGGGGCGCCATTCTTTCTATTTGTTTTGGGGTCCAGCAAGAGTGGATCGATCTCATGACGAAACTCACGGTTAATAAATTACGAGTTGACCTAGGAGGCAAGTCGGTCATAAGTGATGTTTCGATCGCAATCTCACTTGGTGATTGGATTTGTGTAATAGGCCCGAACGGAGCCGGTAAATCTTCCCTTCTGAAAGCAATCGCTGGGATTTTGCCTTCCGGTGGAGACATGTTCATAGATGATGTCAATCTGCGCGGATTATCTCATCGGGATCGTGCCTGTTGGATTGCTTACGTAGCGCAAGACCCAATTATGCCCCCAGGGATGACGGTATTTAACTACGTTTTGCTAGGACGAACTGCGCATTTAAAAATGTTGGCAAGTGAATCGCATGTGGATTTTGAAGTGGCTCACTTTGTGATTACTGAATTAGGTCTAGAAGCATTCTTAGATCGAGATGTTATGACATTGTCTGGTGGTGAACGCCAGCGAGTGGCAATAGCTCGGGCACTGACCCAAGCGAGCCCAATCGTTTTGCTAGATGAACCTACCACCGCTCTTGACGTCGGGTACCAGCAGGAAGTTCTCGAATTGATTGATCGCCTTTGTAAAGAAAAAAAGATTGCAGTAATAAGTACTATGCACGATTTAACAGTTGCTGGACTTTATCCAAAAGAATTACTGCTACTGCATCATGGGAAAATTTATGATGCAGGTAAACCTGACCAAGTCTTGACTCGCGAAAACATAGCTGAAGTGTATGGTGCCAACATTGAAATCATTTCTACAAATGGAATGCTGGCTGTCATTCCAGTCCGGTTACAGACATGAACCAAAATGTGACATTAGTTATTGGAGGTGCACGAAGTGGAAAGTCACATTTTGCTGAATCTCTTCCTCCGCAAAACCAAATAGTCACATACATCGCAACTGCACCTAAATTTGAAATTGACCCAGAGTGGCAAATTCGTGTGGCTACCCATAAAGATAGGCGCCCAAAACATTGGTCGACAATTGAGACCATTAATCTCGATCAAGTATTAACAGAATCGAAGTCAGGGGACTTCTTAATTATTGATTGCCTCACTTTATGGTGCAGCGCGACAATCGATGAACAAAATGGCTGGGCAAGAATTGAAGATAATGGTGAGTTCATGGAAGTTGAAACTGAATTAGCCGCAAGGTTTCAAAATTTAACCATGAGCCTAGCGGCCACTTTGAGCCAAGTTGTTATTGTGACAAATGAAGTTGGATACGGAATCACGCCAGATTCGACAACAGTCAGATTCTTTCGCGATCAACTCGGCAAACTCAATATCGCAGTTGCTAAAATTGCTGGCGAAGTCTTTCAAGTAACTGCTGGGATTCCAGTCAAACTAAAGTGATTTTCAATCCTGACCCAAACGGGACAGGCAATGACAAACTTTGATTGAGCGTTAGTCCAAGAAACTGTCGGTGAATACTGCGAATAACGCCCGCGTGTGTTACCGCAACATGATTCATCGTTCGATCCAGATCCGTGTACCAATCAAAAATTCGGGAATCAAATTGCATTAGTGACTCTCCTTGATGCAAGTTAGAAAATCCAGAAGCAATCCAGTCGTCAATAAGTGCTGCTCCAATGGCATCCCACTCTTGCATTTCCCAAACTCCAAAATCTAGTTCAGTGAGCCTTTCGTCAACGACGAGTTCCAAGCCAAGGGTAAATTGCAAATTCTTTGCCAAATTTAGGCACCTGCTTAATGGGCTTGTCCAAATGGTGCTTGCAACTGGGAGTTCTTCTGGCAAACGCAAATCTGCTATGTCGAACGAGGCTGGCACATCGGTCGCGCCATAGCAAATTCCTGCAACATGGAATGGCTTCAAATGTCTTATTAATACAAGGTCCATGCACATACCGAAATATAAAATATAACTTCTGTTATTTGCTGGGTGGCGCCTAGTAAGTCTCCGGTGTAGCCACCAATTCTGATTTTCATGCGATATGCCAAGTACTGACGAGCAACAAAAGTGGTAGCAATTGCAATAAGGCAGGCCTGCCATGGCAGCAGTAGCAAGGAAAGGGCAGCCGTCGCTAACGCAAATAAGAATTGCTTAGTGGTCATACCATCGGAAATTGGCTTACTTTTTCCCTCAAATCGAACATAATCGTGGGTGTACGTGATCGAGATAGCTATGAACCTGCTAACAGTATGGCCCGCAATCATGGCACCAACTAAGTGATCCACGGGAATGGCGGATAGCGTCTGTGCCTTGAGTGCTAGCGTCACCACTAGCGCGATTGCACCATAGGAGCCCACTCGAGAGTCTTGCATAATTCGCAAGACATCCTCCTTAGTCCAGCCACCTCCTAATCCATCAGCAGAATCAGCAAGTCCGTCTTCATGGAAACCACCCGTAACAAGTATTGTTGCAATGATCGAAAGCCAAATAGTTAGCTGTATCGGTAACAATTGATTTAGTATCACGAAAACTAGTGCTGATATGCCACCTACTATCAATCCGACGGCAGGGAAATAATGTGCCGTTGAATTAAGTGGAAGTGCCAATGCCCGATCTGGAACTCTAATGCGGGTAAGGAATCCGAGTGCACCAAGAAATTTCATACTGCTACTGATCTTCACTTTTAGCAGTAGAGACCGAGGCAGATTCAAAGGTTGCCATTTCACATAAAATTTCTGACGCAGCTTTAACAATGGGGAATGCTAATGCCGCCCCAGAACCTTCACCTAGGCAAAGATCTAATGAAAGAATCTGGGTTCCGTGCAAGTGATCAAGTGCGATTCGATGCCCTGGTTCTCGAGATAAATGGGAGTAAATCAGGTAATCGGCGACATTTGGCTCTATCGCAACAGCAATTAGCGCGGCAGAGGTCGTGATGTAACCATCCACGAGTATGGCGCATCCACTTTGCGCAGCTGCAAAAATAATTCCAACTAGTGCTGCAATTTCAAGTCCCCCAAATTTGCGCAGCACAGTCAAAGGCTCATGCTCTCGACCATGAAATTCGATCGCGGCCTCAAGTATTTGCTGTTTTTCTATAAGCGCCTGATCCCCTAATCCAGTTCCACGACCAACACAAACGTCAATTGGGAAACCTGTCATTATCGAAGTAATCACTGCTGCGGCTGAAGTATTTCCAATTCCCATCTCTCCTAGTAACACAAAATTAGTTCCAGTCTCAATACACGCAATTGCTCGTTTATGACCCAAATCAATTGCAGCCTCACACTGAATCGATGTCATCGCATCTTGCGACGAAAAGTCTTGCGTTGAGTCTGCGATCGGAGGATTTAAATTTACGAGATTCGCAATTGTAGATACGTCAACTCCGGCATTAACAATTTCGACTTGCAACCCAAATGATTTAGCCAGGACATTAATAGCTGCACCGCCATTTTTGAAATTAAGTAGCATCTGAGCAGTGACTTCAGCCGGGTAAGCAGAAACACCCCTCTGCGTAATCCCATGATTACCTGCGCAAATAAATACAACTGGATTTGAAATACGCGGTGTTTTTGTTTGATAAATAACACCTAACTGCAAAGCAAGTGTCTCGACTATCCCTAAACTAGCCAGTGGTTTGGTCTTTTGATCAATTTCTGCCTGAATTATTCTTGCAATTGACTTATTTGTTTCAGCAATCCGCATATCTACTCCGATAAAAAATTCGACAAATGTTTGGCAATTATTTGGGACTGGTTGTCACAAAGGGTGGCTTGGTTACCACTACTTCTAAATCTCTGCCACGAACATCAACTAATAAAATGTCGCCCAAGGCTACATCTGGGGACAATAGCGCTAATGCAATTCCTTTTTGCAAAGTCGGGGAAAATGTTCCACTTGTGGTTTCTCCAACCACATCACCTGAAATTGTTTTTACTTGCATGTGACTGCGCGGGATTCCGCGGCCAGTTGCCAGAAGTCCCCAGGCCACTCGCTTTGCGCCTGCTGCTTTTTCCGCAGTCAAAGCTGCTTTGCCGGAAAATTCAGGCTTATTCCAGCCCACGGCCCAGCCAGTTTTCGCTTGAACTGGACTAATTTCCGGATTGATATCTTGCCCGTGCAATACGTAACCCATTTCGGTGCGCAAAGTGTCACGGGCACCTAACCCACAAGGCAAGATTCCTAAATCCGTGCCAGCCTTCAACAGCGCAGCCCAAATTGCAACCAGACCTGCATTCTCAATGACCAGTTCGTAACCTGGCTCGCCCGTGTAACCAGTGCGGCAAATACTTACTGCAAAGTCGTTCCACTTTGCGTCTGCGAATGCCATGTAGTCATGATCTGTTGGTAAACCAAGTGCTCCAACAACTTTGCCAGCGCTTGGTCCTTGGACTGCAATGATTCCCTGCGATAAGTGATTGTTCTCAATCACAACTCCGTTCGGCGCAAGTTTTTCAAGGTGTGCGACAACGGTGCTGGCATTTCCCGCGTTTGGAATAAATCGCACTTCTTCATCGCTGACCAAATAAACAATTAGATCGTCAATTACGCCA
Organism: Actinomycetota bacterium; assembly: GCA_947491175.1. Classification (GTDB taxonomy): domain Bacteria; phylum Actinomycetota; class Actinomycetes; order S36-B12; family UBA5976; genus UBA5976. The sequence continues at coordinate 4,669 of CANLIF010000036.1, read as the reverse complement.
CCAGCTTCGTTGCAAAGCATTGAATACTGCGCTTGCCCTGGCTTGATGCGATTTAGATCGTTCGTGAAAACACTGTTAGCAAAAGCGTAGGCACCATTACCCAAGATGCGAACTTTGCCCATGTGTGAAACATCAAAAATTCCAACCGCATTTCGCACGGCAGTGTGTTCCGCTACCGTTCCTGAGGTGTATTCAATTGGCATGTCCCAACCACCAAATGGACCCATCTTGGCGCCAAGGGACAAATGCGTTTCATGTAAGGGAACTAAAGACATACTCAAACCGTACTAGTACCGTTTACTCAGTACCACTCGAACCATGTCGGCCACCGCCGACTTGGTTTTTACCATTCCAACCAGCAAACCAGACCCACCTACTTCAATCGGAGTCCTAAATGACAATTACTGTCACACCAACTGTTCCTTCACTCAGTTACAAAACAGGGAACCCACTTACTGCCTACGTAAATGCCGTTGTGGTTGGGCTGTCTAGTGATGGTCAGCTTTCGGTTGTCTCAGATTCAATTTCAAAGGCTGCTGCGTCCAAGATCGTAGCTGCCTTCAAAGAGGTAGGCGCAACTGGAGCTCTCGATGAAGTAACTCGGATTCCTGCTGGTGCACTTGCCGACGCTGAGGTAATTGTTGGCGTAGGACTTGGCAGTAAAAAGGATGCAATTTCACACGAACGCCTGCGCAGAGCAACAGGTAGTGCAGTGCGAAGTCTTGATGGATTCAAAAAGGTCGCGATCTCAATTACTGCTGAAGGACCACTTGAAGCTGGCGCACTTCTGGAGGGTGCCGCTTTCGGTTCGTATTCATTCACTGAACATCGTTCTGCCACATTGAAGAAAGCTAAAGCGCCCGTTGCCTCGATCGCATTGTTTACCGCTAAAACTCGAACCAGTGAATATCGTGATGCTCTGCATCGGGCTCAAGTACTTTCTGAAGCTATCAATTTTTCTCGTAACTTAATAAATGCATCCCCTTTGCATCTAGCTCCGGCAGATCTGGCTCGGGAAGCAAAGGCGTTTTTGTCAGGCACCAAAGTAAAAGTCGAAATCCTTGACGAGAAGGCACTAGCAACAGGTGGGTACGGCGGAATTCTTGGAGTAGGTCAAGGCTCTACTCGCCCACCTCGATTGATTCGTATGGAATATCGTCCGAAGGATGCTACGAAGCATGTCGCTCTCGTTGGTAAGGGAATCACATTTGATACCGGTGGCATATCACTTAAGCCACCTGCAAACATGCACCACATGAAAGATGACATGTCTGGCGCTGCCGCTGTGATCTCAACAATTAGAGCTATTGCAGATTTGGAACTAAATATTTCAGTTACCGCGTATGCGGCCTGCGCAGAAAACATGCCAGGTGGAGGCGCGCAGCGCCCAGGCGACGTCATAACAACTTATGGCGGTCGCACTATCGAAGTACTTAATACTGACGCTGAAGGACGCCTAGTTATGTCTGATGCGCTGGTACGTGCCGCCGAAGACAATCCTGATGTTGTTATTGACATTGCAACTTTGACTGGCGCTGCGGTGGTAGCACTTGGACACCGCACCGCCGGTGTGATGGGAGATGCTTTGGTGCGTGATGCAATTAAGGCAAGCGCGGATCGAGCAGGTGAAGAATTCTGGCCAATGCCACTTCCCGAAGAACTTCGTCCAGAGCTTGACTCCTTAGTGGCTGACATTGCCAATGTTGGCTCACGCGAAGGCGGAATGCTTTCTGCTGGCTGGTTCCTCAAGGATTTCGTCGCGGAAGGTCTGCCTTGGGCTCACCTAGACATCGCCGGCCCAGCATTTAATCCTGGTAGCCCGTGGGGTTACACCCATATGGGTGGGGTTGGCTTCGGAATTCGGACGATGTTGGCATTCACTGAAGATGTGATGGACGGCACAGTCGAGTTCTAAGCGATGAACTCCAGGTGAATCTTTCTGACCCGGACTGACTTGGTTTTACTACCCGTGAAAGACTTAATGAAGCGTGCGAGCGCACCAAAGATATTTGCGGAGGATTGATGCACGACATCGTAATTTTAGGTGGCGGAAGCGGCGGATATGCTTGCGCTTTACGGGCATCTCAACTTGGACTTTCAGTGGTCTTGATAGAGCAAGACAAACTAGGTGGCACCTGCCTTCATCGTGGTTGCATACCTACGAAAGCTCTGCTCCATGCAGCTGAAGTTGCTGATACGGCCCGCGAAGGTGAACAAATTGGTGTCCACAGCACCTTTAATGGCATAGACATGAAAAAGGTCAATGAATACAAAGATGGCGTAATCGGTCGCCTCTACAAAGGTCTGCAAGGTCTAGTAAAGAGTCGCGACATTACTTATGTCGAAGGCTCCGGAAAACTAGTTGCTCCTAATGCAGTTGAAGTTAACGGTCAGCGCTACGAAGGCAAGAACATTGTTCTTGCAACAGGTTCGTTTGCTCGATCAATTCCAGGATTGGAAATTTCTGGTCGAATCATGACAAGTGACCAAGCATTGCTAATGGACTACGTGCCGGCAAGCGCAATTATTCTTGGTGGCGGAGTCATCGGCGTTGAATTTGCATCCGTTTGGAAATCTTTTGGTGTAGATGTCACCATCATCGAAGGACTTCCAACACTTGTTCCAGCTGAAGATGCTGCGGTATCCAAAGCAATGGAACGCGCCTATCGTAAGCGTGGCATCAACTTCAAAACTGGTGTTCGATTCCAGTCCGCAGCTCAAGACGACAAGAGCGTGACGATAACTTTGGAATCTGGCGAAACCGTTTCCGCCGATTTATTACTAGTTGCGGTTGGTCGCGGACCTCGTACCGAGAATCTTGGCTATGAAGATCAGGGCATTTCCATGGATCGTGGGTTTGTACTTGCCAACGATCGCTTGGCGACAAATGTTCCGGGTGTATTCGCAGTTGGCGACATCGTTCCAGGACTGCAACTTGCGCATCGCGGTTTCCAGCAAGGAATTTTTGTTGCCGAAGAAATCGCCGGATTGGCGCCAGCCACTATCGATGAACTTGGAATCCCTCGCGTAACTTACAGCGAACCGGAAATTGCCAGCATTGGTCTAACTGAAGCTCAGGCCAAGGAAAAGTATGGCGAAATTGAAGCCTACGAATATAACCTCGGCGGCAATGGCAAGAGCCAAATTCTTGGTACAACAGGGTTTATCAAGTTAGTTCGCAAGAAGAGTGACGGCATTGTCGTGGGTGTTCACATGATTGGTGCCCGCGTTGGCGAACTAATTGGTGAAGCCCAATTGGTCTATAACTGGGAAGGAACTGCAGAAGACGTGGCTCCCCTAGTTCATGCCCATCCAACCCAAAACGAAGCAATGGGAGAAGCGTTCATGGCTTTGGCTGGCAAGCCACTTCATGCGCACGCTTAACCGATAGCCTTAATACAACTAATAAAAGGAGTAACGGCAAAGTGGCTACTACGGTATCAATGCCCCAACTGGGCGAGAGCGTAACCGAAGGAACAGTTACTCGTTGGCTCAAGGCTGTCGGTGACACTGTCACAGCAGACGAACCGTTACTAGAAGTCTCTACCGACAAGGTTGACACTGAGATCCCGTCACCAGTCAGTGGCGTACTAACTGAAATTATTGCCGGCGAAGATGCGGTTGTTCTTGTGGGCGGCGCACTTGCTGTGATCTCGGAATCTGCCGCCGCCATCATCACTGGTGCCGAAGCCGTCATCGCTGGCGATGACGCTGCTTCGGAATTAGGAACAGAAGTAAACACTGTCGCTCCTGCCGCTACTTCCACTCCCGAACCAGCGCCAGTGCCTGCGGCACCTTCTGCCCCCGCAAGCAGTGGACTTGTAACTCCAGTTCTATTACCTGCACTTGGTGAAAGCGTTACCGAAGGAACTGTTACTCGCTGGCTAAAGGCCATTGGAGATTCGGTGGCTGCAGATGAAGCATTACTTGAAGTTTCTACTGACAAAGTCGATACCGAAATTCCATCACCAGTATCTGGCATCTTGCTTGAGATCACAGTTGGTGAAGATGGCGTTGCCTTAGTTGGCGAACAACTTGGCACAATCGGTGCGTTATCTGGGGCAACTCCAGCTGCTGTGTCCTCTTCCGGCGCAACATCATCGCCAGCGATGACGGCGGCGGCAACGCCAACTCCTGCGGCAGCTCCAACTCCTGCGGCAGCACCAACTCCTGCGGCAGCTCCAACACCAACTCCTGCAGCGGCTCCAACACCAACGTCTGCATCGGCAGTTAACAACAGCAATGCGTATGCAACTCCACTAGTTCGCAAGATTGCAGCCGAACGAGGCGTAGATCTTTCAACTGTTGTTGGCACTGGCGTTGGCGGCCGAATCCGTAAGGAAGATATCGCATCTGCGCCAGCTACTCTTGCACCTGTTGTAGTGAATGAAGCCCGCCCAGTTGAATCCAAGCCATTTGTTGCACCAGCTGTTGCCAGTACTCCTGCGGCAGCTACAGCACCGGCAGGAGTAACCACTTCGGCACAATCAACTCCAGCAAGTGAACTCCGCGGTCGCACAGAACCAATGACCAGACTTCGCAAAGTTATCGCAGAGCGGATGGTTGAATCGCTTCAGATTTCTGCACAATTGACTTCCGTGGTTGAGGTTGACGTAACTCGTATCGCATCACTTCGCAATCGATCCAAAGCGGCATTTGAATCGCGGGA
>CANLIF010000035.1 GCA_947491175.1 Actinomycetota bacterium | reverse complement strand
GGTGTCGATCTAACTGTTAAGGCAGGCGAGATCCACGCTCTCATGGGACCCAATGGCTCGGGTAAATCTACTCTTGCGTACGCAATCGCAGGTCATCCAAAGTATTCAATTACCGGCGGCTCGGTAACACTTGATGGCCAAGATGTGCTGGCTATGTCAGTGGACGAGCGCGCTCGCGCTGGACTATTCCTAGCGATGCAGTACCCCGTTGAAGTTCCAGGCGTTTCCATATCGAACTTCTTGCGTACATCCATTACCGCTATTCGGGGCGAAGCTCCAAACCTGCGCCACTGGATCAAAGAACTTAAAGAGTCAATGGCTGGCCTCCAGATTGATCCACAGTTCGCCGAGCGCAATGTCAATGAAGGTTTTTCTGGTGGCGAGCGAAAGCGCACTGAAATCCTACAAATGGAGCTAATTCATCCAAAGATTGCGGTATTGGACGAAACCGATTCAGGTCTAGATGTCGACGCACTTCGAGTAGTTTCTGAGGGAATCAACCGCGTGTGTGCAAAAGGCGAAACTGGAGTTTTGCTAATTACTCACTTCACTCGAATTTTGAAGTACGTAAAGCCTGACTTTGTTCATGTCTTCTATGACGGCCGCATTGTCCGTGAAGGCGGTCCAGAACTTGCCGACGATATCGAAGCTAACGGCTACGCCCAATTCGTCACTGCATAACTTATGGCTACATTAGACGTCGCTGCGATCAAAGCGGACTTTCCGATATTTAAACGGACAGTTCGCAATGATCAGCGTTTGGTGTACCTGGATAGTGGGGCTACTTCACAAAAGCCTTTCCAGGTACTCGATGCAGAGCGCAATTTCTACGAAAACCACAATGCTGCGGTGCATAGAGGCGCGCATCTCCTGGCTGAAGAAGCGACGGATGCATTCGAACATGCCAGAGCCAACATCGCTGGTTTCATTGGCGCCCAACCTGAAGAGATTGTTTTCACAAAAAACGCGACTGAGGCAATTAACTTAATTTCTTACTCATTTCTAAATGCGACACTAAAGTCAATGCGTGGCGCGGAACTACCTAAGGGTGCTGAACGCTTTGTTCTCGCTGAGGGAGATGAAATTCTCGTATCTGAAATGGAGCACCACGCAAATTTAGTTCCCTGGCAGGAGCTCTGTGAGAAAACTGGCGCGGTACTTCGCTGGATTGGTTTGACCGAGGAGGGTCGCTTAGATTTAAGCGACACTGGTTTGTTCAATCCTCGAACCAAAATCGTAGCGGTGACACACCAATCAAATTTGCTTGGAACTGTTAACGACGTCGCTGCGATCGTGAAACTAGCCAAGTCTTGTGGAGCGCTAGTTTTCTTGGATGCTTGTCAGAGTGTTCCGCACATGCCAGTTGACGTGGTTTCACTTGGTGTTGACTTCATCGCTTGGAGTGGACACAAGATGCTTGGTCCGCTTGGTATTGGTTGCTTGTGGGGGAAGTCTGAAGTGCTTTCCGCAATGCCACCGTTCATATCTGGCGGCTCAATGATTGAGGTCGTTTCTATGGAGCGAACGACCTTTGCTGTCCCGCCCAAACGCTTTGAAGCCGGAGTCCCAATGGCAGCGCAGGCTGTTGGTATGTCGGCGGCTGTGGATTATTTAAATGCCATAGGTATGGACCAGGTTGCCGCACATGAACACATGTTGACGCAAGCCGCCCTAGCTGGACTGTCGGACATTCCAGGTTTGCGCGTGATTGGCCCCGAAAGCAGTGTGGATCGTGGGTCTGCTATTTCATTCGTACTTGAAGGACTGCATCCGCATGACGTTGGTCAAGTGCTTGATGAAAGTGGAATCGCGGTACGGGTTGGCCAGCATTGCGCCAAGCCGGCGTGTCTGAGATTTGGTGTACAGGCAACCACTCGGGCAACTTTCTACATCTACAACGACCTTGAGGATGTCGATGCACTCGTTGCCGGCATCTATTCGGCTAAAAAGTTTTTTGGGGTTTGATTATGAAACTTGAAAACATGTATCAAGAAATCATCTTGGATCACTACAAGCGCCCGCATGGTAAGGGACTAGCAGAGCAGTTTGATTCTGAAGTGCACCACGTGAATCCAACTTGTGGAGATGAAATTACTTTGCGAGTCAGCCGCGGTGAAGATGGTAACTTCGTTGTTTCCTATGACAGTTTAGGTTGTTCAATCAGCCAGGCATCGGCCTCGATAATGTTTGATCAGATTAACCAACACGACTTCGATTCCGGTGCGGCAGCGGTTGATCACTTGGTGTCGATGCTGCAACGCTCAGTTGAGCCTGATGAAGATATACTGGGGGATGGCATTGCACTTGCTGGGGTTGCGCAGTATCCAGCTCGAGTCAAGTGTGCATTGTTGGCTTGGATGGCATGGAAAGATGCGGCAATTCAGGCTGGAGCCGAAAGTTTAAGTGGAACTAAAATCTCGTCCGATTCAAACAAGGAGCAAAACTAATGACCGTGTTACAAGAAGATGATGTTTTCGAATTAATGAAGGACGTCGTTGACCCAGAACTTGGAATTAACGTTGTCGACCTTGGCTTGGTTTATGCAGTGACCGTGGATGAAGGCAACGTAGCAACCATTGACATGACACTTACTTCAGCAGCTTGTCCATTGACGGATGTAATTGAGGACCAAACGCGCGCGGCACTTGATGGACACGTTTCAGACTTCAAGTTGAATTGGGTTTGGATGCCACCATGGGGTCCTGACAAGATCACGGACGAAGGTCGCGAAATGCTACGCGCACTCGGTTTCAACCTGTAGTTTCTCGCGATAACATTGAGGTTGCGTATCTTCGTACACTCAAGGATTGGCTAGTTTTCAACGTGATTCAAGCAACAGATATTGAATTGCGTGCTGGAGCAGAACTATTGCTTGCTGGGGCTACTTTCCGGGTGGATACCGGTGATCGAGTCGGTCTGGTTGGGCGAAATGGTGCCGGCAAAACGACCCTGACAAAAGCGCTAGCTGGCCAGATTCAGGCAGCAAAAGGCGTGATAGCAACGTCTGCCTCAGTTGGGTACTTGCCACAAGATCCACGCACCGGAGATCTAGATGTTATAGCTATGGATCGCATTCTAAGTGCGCGTGGTTTAGATGAACTGATTAAGCGGATGCGACAATGCGAACTTGATATGGGTTCCCAGGATGAAAAAATCCGTGACAAAGCGATGCGAAAATACGCCAGCGCTGAGGAATCTTTTCAATCCGCAGGCGGTTACGCAGCCGAAAGTGAAGCTGCTTCGCTGGCAGCAAGTGTTGGCCTGACAGTTGCAATCTTGGCTCAAACTTTGGGTACTTTGTCTGGTGGACAACGTCGCCGAATTGAGTTAGCCAGAATTCTTTTTAGTGGTTCTGAGACTTTACTTTTAGATGAACCGACAAACCACTTAGACGCTGATTCCATTGTGTGGCTTCGAAGCTTCCTTGCTAATCACCAAGGGGGATTGGTGGTAATCAGTCACGATGTTGAGTTACTCGAGGCAACCGTTAATCGAGTGTTCTATTTGGACGCTAATCGTCAAACTTTAGATATTTACAATGTCGGATGGAAAGAATATCTCACCTCGCGTGAAACTGACGAACGTCGTCGTAAACGGGAACGTGCAAATACCGAGAAGCAGGCGCAAGTACTGCAGGCTCAAGCTGATCGAATGCGCGCGAAAGCATCTAAAGCAAAAGCTGCCCAGAGCATGCTCAAACGCGCAGATAAATTGATGAGTGGCCTAGAGAACGTTCGGCAAGCGGATCGGGTTGCCAAACTTAGGTTCCCTACACCTGCTCCCTGCGGAAAAACTCCACTTATGGCAACAGGCCTGAGTCGGGTGTATGGATCACAGGAAATCTTCACTGATGTTGACTTAGCGATTGACCGAGGTAGCAAGGTCGTTGTGCTGGGACTAAACGGTGCTGGTAAGACAACTCTGCTACGGATTCTGGCTGGAGTTGACACTGCGGATACTGGCGAGATTCAGCCGGGTCACGGACTCAAGATTGGCTACTACGCACAGGAACACGAGACCCTAGATCCACAACGCTCAGTTCTTGAGAACATGCTGACTGCGTCCGGAGACATGAACGACGCCCAGGTGCGTAGTGTGCTCGGCTCATTCCTATTTTCAGGTGATGCAGTGGCTAAACCAGCGGGCGTGCTTTCAGGTGGCGAGAAAACTCGATTGAGTCTAGCGATGCTTGTGGTTTCGGCAGCCAACGTTCTGCTCTTAGATGAACCCACTAACAACCTTGATCCAGCAAGTCGAGCCGAAATTCTCGATGCGCTTCATGACTATGAAGGCTCTGTTGTCTTGGTAACTCACGATGAGGGCGCAGTTACTGCACTTGCACCAGAACGAGTCTTGCTTTTGCCCGACGGCGTGGAAGATCTTTGGAACGAAGACTATCTAGACCTGATTTCGCTGGCGTAACTAACTATTTATAAATCTCAACTCTGGACTAAACAACAGATAAACTCATGTTGATAAAAGAAACTAGGCGTATACATGAGTTTGCATGGCGGTAATCCTTGGGCAACATATCAAGGATTCACGAAAGATAAATCAGTCAAGAAAACCACGTTGGCTGATGGGACGATCAAGCGAGTATTGACTTACGCAACTGAGTTTCGCGGGTACATCTGGGCTTACTTAGCCCTTCTTATTTTTGATTCGTTTTTGATAATCGCTCAACCTTTGCTGTTCAAGCAAATTGTTGATGTGGCAATACCAAATAAGGATGCTCGAATGGTTACCTGGATGGCCCTGGGTATTGCTCTCACCGCAATCTTGGGTGCTGCCCTTGGATTACTCACTCGCCAAATGCAATCAACCATTGGTGAAGGTTTGATCTTTAACATGCGGACTCAAGTTTTTGATCACGTGCAAGAGCAATCGATTGCCTTCTTTACCCGAGCACAAACCGGAGCATTGATATCGAGGCTCAATAGTGACGTAATGGGAGCGCAGCGCGCATTCACGTCAACCCTGGGTGGAGTGGTCGGTAACGTCATTAGCTTGGTGATCGTTGCAGGCACCATGTTTGTCTTGTCATGGCAGATTACTGTCGCTTCACTTCTACTGTTACCGCTCTTTATGATTCCCGCCCGTTGGATGGGCACCCGGCTGCAACAACTCACCAGGCAGCAGGCTGACTTCAATTCGGCAATGAGCACTCAAATGGCAGAACGTTTCAATGTTTCGGGTGCGCTGCTGATGAAGATTTTTGGAACTCCAAACCGCGAGTCGCAAATGTTCTCTGAAAAAGCGGATTCAGTTCGCAGCATGGGAATCCGAATCGCCATGTCTAACAGTGTGTTTTTCACAGCTATGGTGCTCGTTGGGTCACTGGCAACTGCTTTGGTTTATGGTATGGGTGGTAACTCGGTAATCAATGGCTCATTAACTTTGGGAACCCTGCTAGCACTGTCAGCGCTACTTGGCCGCCTTTACGGTCCGATTACAGCGTTAGCTAATGTGCGAGTAGATATCATGACTTCGCTAGTGTCATTCGAGCGGGTGTTTGAGGTTTTGGATCTGCAACCTATGGTGAAAGACAAGCCAAATGCGCAGGAGTTAGATCGTGGCGGAGTCAGTGTGGAATTTTCCAACGTGGACTTTAAGTACCCTTCGGCAAGCGAAGTTTCACTGGCAAGTTTGGAGTCTGTGGCCCAACCCGAATCTCGATCCACAGAGGAACTCACGCTTAAAGGTATTTCTTTTCGAGCCAATCCAGGGGACTTGATTGCATTGGTTGGACCTTCTGGTGCGGGTAAAAGCACAATCAGCGCTCTGATCCCAAGACTTTACGATGCAACATCTGGCTCAGTAAAACTTGCAGGAGTGGATGTTAAGGATGTTACGCAGGAATCACTTCACCGAATCGTGGGCGTAGTGACGCAGGATGCTCACATGTATCACGACACAATTCGGGCGAACCTGCTTTATGCCAAAACCGAGGCAAGCGAATCTGAAATTTGGAGTTCCTGCGAGAGCGCCCAAATTGCTGACATGATTCGAGGTTTGCCCGACGGCCTAGACACAGTGGTTGGAGATAGAGGCCACCGACTCTCTGGTGGCGAAAAGCAAAGGTTGGCAATCGCCAGACTGCTACTCAAGGCACCTGATGTGGTCGTATTGGATGAAGCGACTGCACACTTGGATTCAGAGAACGAGTCCGCGGTTCAGGACGCGCTAGCTGTCGCGCTCAAAGGGCGAACCTCCATTGTGGTGGCACATCGACTATCGACAATTCGCCAGGCAAACCAGATATTGGTAATTGATGATGGCCAAATCGTGCAGCGCGGAACTCACGACGAACTTCTTGCAACTGGTGGCGTCTACGCTGATTTATATCAAAGACAATTTGCTGAAGCCAAAGATTAACTTAACGCGACTTTTTGCTGCTCTTTCACTTCATTGCGCACCAAAATGATCCAGGCAATGACTGTCATGATTTCAAAGAACAGCCACTGCAATGCATATGAACGGTGTGCGCCTTCGGTAACCTCTGGTTCAGGCAAACTGCGGATCTCCGAAGACTTAGATTCTGGGCGACTCGCGGTCATCTCTACATAGGCGTTACTCAAGGTTGTTGGGCTATCCAGAATTTCGATTGGAACGATGCGATCCACTTGTCCACTGGGAAGATCTGTTGGAGCTGGTTTAGTTCGCACTTGTACATCTCGAAGCCGACCCAGAACATCAATAGTGCCAGTTGGTACCTGCGCAACTTCCGGACTATCAATTGCAGAATTTGCAGCGGCTGTCCAGCCGCGATTAACCATTACAACGGTGCCATCTACAAGTTGAAGTGGCGTGACTACCCATAAGCCAAGATCGGATTCTAAACTCTTTTTTCGGACTAGAACTTGTTCGTCCTGAAGCCAGATCCCTGTCATCTCTACGGTTCGCCATTGCGAATTTTCTGGAACAGTTTGGAGCCTGCCATCACTAATCAAAAGCTCAGACAGTGCGATTGGCGCTTTATCAATTTGCGACTGAATTTCAACATTGACACTCTGGCGGTCATAAAGTCGATGCCATTGCCAATTTGATAGTGCCTGAAAAGCTGGCAACATTGCCAGACAAACCAAAGTCAGCAAGATCCATTTTGGAGTCAGCAGAAACTTGAAGGTTCTCACAGGCTTAATTGTGCCTGATTAATTTGCTGGTTTTTGCCCTGATTCGATTGCATCGTTACCTGGTGGAACAAAATCACCAGATCCTGCCCAACCACCGCGTTCACGACCGGCATTAGCAATCACTACCGCAAAGTAGGGCAGCACTACCGCGCCAACGATAAGTGTCCAACGAAGCGCGCCCTGGGATAAAATTCCACCAACGAAACAGGCGGTCCGCAGACCCATGCTGATCAAGTATCTACGTTGGCGACCAGATTGATCCTGCGTGAGGCCGGTTTCAACCTTTGAGATGCTAAATACCTCAGGCTCTTGTTTCATGCCTACCTACTGATGCTCGCGGGACTCTTCTAGGCTACGGTGTTACTACCCGTTTGGCATTTCCACAGGAGTTTAAAATGACGACTCGAACCTACGCTCTAACTGAAATCGTTGGAACCTCACCAGTAAGTATCGATGAGGCTATCCGCAATGGCTTAAAGCGCGCTTCAGAATCAACCCGCCACATTGATTGGTTTGAAGTTACCGAGATCCGAGGAAACCTGCGTGACGGAGATCTCACCTTCATCCAAGTGGGTATGAAGCTGGGTTACCGCCTCGAAGATGCTTAAACAGCGTCAGATTTTGTCGAAAGGTTAAACCCTTCGATCGCAAGCGGGGCAACTTGAGCCCGAGAAAACCAATCTGCCCATTCTCGCGGCAGGCAAGGTACGGTTTCGCCGGCATCGATCACCCGAGACAACATGTCAATCGGTGATTCATTGAATCTAAAGTTATTTGTTGCGCCAACGATTTCTCCACCAGATACGACATACACACCATCTCGAGTAAGACCAGTCAAAAGTAGATTCTGCGGATCAACTTCGCGTATGTACCAAAGGCAGGTGACTAACAAGCCATCGCCCATTCTGCTCGCTAATTCGGTAAGCGTCCCATGTCCTTGCGCGTCCGTTACGGAGATGTTGTCGGTTAGGGGAGTGAAAGGCAGTTTGGCTTCTTGTGCTGCGTGACGACTGCTGCCTAGTGCGGTCAAAATTCCATTCGCAATCAATTCAGATCGTTCAATTTTTAGCCCCGTATCAAATGCACTACCCAAAGCAGATGATCCAAGATTCACTACGTGATCAAAAGTTTCAATTCCAGGCAGTTTTGGATCAGTCGCCAAAGTTAGCTTTCGACTAGATAGCCTTTCGCCCACTCTGGTTCCACCTTTAACGTTCGAAAACGCACTTCGACCCTCGGCAGCATCACGCGCTGCCGAACTCCAAAGCAGATAGATCATTAAGTCAGATACTGCACTTGGTGAAAGTGTCACGCGATGACGACCGGGCTCAGTGTCAATTTGAATTTTTTGGATTTCTAGCTTTTTTTGCACTTCAGCAAAATGATCGTTGGTGGAAACGTCATGGAGCGAGGTGCCACCTTGTCCAGACCAAGCCGACCTTTTGCGATCATGACTCTTGGCGCACAATTCGAATCGACTAGTTCGCTCCGAATATCTCATCCTGGTGCCGCCAGAGGTACCAACGTATGTGGTGTCCAAAGATTGTTCAGCGTATCCGAAGAATTGACTTTCGCGGTGTCCGAAAATTCCCGAAAGCCCATTCGAAATGTGAGAAATCTCCGCGACATCAAGTGCCAATGCAGGGCTGTTGAAGTCACTGTGTTGGGGACCAGAAACTAGCTCCATTGCATCAACAGAAGGACCAGCCGAAATCGCTGATGCCTTACTAGCAATCACCAATGCTTCAACATCCTCTCGACTGCGGATCTGCCCGCTGGACATTCCAGAAGCTACTCCGCCTGCCACTGACACAAACGCAGATATGGAAAGTGTCTGATCGATCGCATCGCCATTGGTTGTCAGAGCAGAGTTTGCCCACCTCAAATTATTAGTTGCACTATTGCCACCAATGACTACGCCACCGTCATTGCCGAGTAATTCCAATGCAATCTCAACCGCATCTGGTAGTGAAATACTCAATTGGCACTCTCATCCCTGGTGTTAAGAACATTGACTTTAGTGAACGTGGCGGATGGACAGCCATGGCTTACTGGAGCAACTTGGCCGGGCTGACCTTTACCGCAGTTAAGCGCACCACCCAATAAGTAAGTACTGCGTCCACCGAGTTCTCGCATTGATGCCCAGAAATCTGGAGTCTTTGATTGATAGGCAACGTCTTTAAGTTGTCCAACAATTTTGCCATTTTTGATTTCATGAAAACGCTGACCAGTAAATTGAAAATTAAATCGCTGCATGTCAATTGACCATGACTTATCACCAACTATGTAGATGCCAGATTCCACATTGGAAATCAGATCTTTCGTTGTCAGGTCTTCGTTACCTGGTTGCAGAGAAACGTTGGGCATTCGTTGGATCGGCGAATGAAGTGCGGAATCCGCGAAGGCACAACCGTTGGATCTGTCCATGTCAATCTTGCTTGCAATGCTTCGATCGGTTTGATAACCGACCAGAATTCCATCTTTAATCAGATCCCATTTTTGTGCAGCAACACCCTCATCGTCGTAACCAACCGTAGAAAGTCCATGTTCTGAGGTTCGATCGCCAGTCACATTCATGATCGGGGATCCGTACTTAAAGGAACCCAACTTATCTATCGTGGCAAATGAAGTGCCAGCATAATTCGCTTCGTAACCTAAAGCACGATCTAGCTCTGTGGCATGTCCAATCGATTCATGAATAGTCAGCCATAGATTTGTCGGGTCAATCACTAGATCCCATGCTCCAGCTTTAACTGATGGCGACTTTACTTTCTCATCCAAATACTCCGGAATGCGATCAATTTCAGAATCCCAATCCCAACCGGTTCCAGTTAGATACTCCCAACCTCTACCTGCAGGTGGTGCGCAAGTACGCATATCTTCAAATCCAGATTCGCTGACATGGATTGCAGTTAGCGCCGCAGAAATCCGATCCCGCTGCTGGGAAATCTCATTGCCTACTAAGTCGGCGTAAAAGGTTTGGTCTCGACCCATTCCCACATTGCTTTCAATGTGGCTAACGATAGAGGAGGCAGCTATTTTTTTGTTCCAGTCCTGCAAAAAATCGATGATCTCGGTATCTGACTTAGTAAATGCGTCAATCTCGATCGGCAAGATCCAGGATTGCTTGCCATGTACTGGTTCATTTGCCAGTACCACCTCATCAGCCAAGACGCGAGCGCTAAGTTTGGCTACCTCGATTGCGCGCAGCGCGGCATCAACAGCCCCGTCAACAGTTAGCTCGGTAGCTGCCGCAAAGCCCCAAGCACCAGAATGAACAACGCGAACACTGAGCGCAACGTTTGATTCTGAGCCAATGTTTTCCACGATCCCATCACGCAACGAAACTCCTCGCATGTCATGTTTAGCGAGGCGAAATTGGGCAACGGTGGCGCCGCGACTTGCAGCAGCTTCCAGGGCAGCCAGTGACAATGTTTCAGGCGACGGTGTATTCGGAATGTGTATCATTTTTCAACAAACTTTCTAGGTTCTTTAACCCTAGCCATAGAACGCATACTCAGGCGGTAGCCTTAAGCCATGTCAAGAGTTGTATTAGTTACGGGTGGAAATCGTGGCATTGGTCTTTCCATCGCCCGCAAATTCGAAGCTTTGGGTGACATTGTCATAGTTACCAGTCGTAGTGGCGAGCCAATCGACGGGCTAAATGTTGTGCAGTGCGACGTTACGAGTACCGAGAGTGTCGAAGCCGCCTTCGCAACTATCGAAGCGAAATTCGGAACCGTAGAGGTTGCGATCGCGAATGCCGGAATAACCAAGGACAAGTTATTGGTGCGCATGGTTGATGAGGACATTGACGATGTACTTAACACCAATTTGGTGGGGGCTATTCGAGTTGCTCGGCGCGCAACTCGGGCCATGACTCAGGCTCGCAGTGGAAGAATTATTTTTGTTTCGAGCGTGGTTGCACTCATGGGGTCAGCTGGCCAAGTTAACTACGCCGCGTCTAAATCCGGCTTAGTAGGCGCCGCTCGATCGTTAGCACGTGAGATCGGATCTCGGGGCGTAACCATCAATGTGATCGCGCCAGGATTTGTCGATACCGACATGACGGCTGAGTTGTCAGAAGATCGTAAGGCGCAGATAGTTGCCAACATCCCACTTGCTCGATATGGGTCAAGTTCCGAGGTAGCTGATGCTGTGGCTTTTCTGGCTTCAGCCGATGCGGCGTACATCACAGGTGCT
>CANLIF010000034.1 GCA_947491175.1 Actinomycetota bacterium | reverse complement strand
GCTGAGGGTCATAAATTTTTGGTGGCAAAGCCATCTCAAAAGCCGTGGCTCAAGACTTTCGGTTTAGAAAAAGTGGGCCCTGACGGGCTCGAACCGTCGACCCACGGATTAAAAGTCCGTTGCTCTACCAACTGAGCTAAAGGCCCTACCTTGCCTAACGGCAATTCCCCGATCCTAGCGGATTTCCCTGCACGCAAAGAACTCGAGTATGAGGTCGCGGGTTACGCCCTAAGTGATCTTGCAACCAACTAGGCGATCTTGGAATGAAATAGTCACACAAATGAGTCACAATAGAGAAAGTAACATTTGAATCAGGAGACCTAAATGTATCCAGCTCGCGACCTCTACACAGTTGTCGTGCCGCCTGCTGACCAAAATGATGGTGGCGTGGAATCTGGAATTGTTCTAATTCATGGTCTTACAGGATTCATGGACGCGGGTGGCGGTGGCCGCCTCGCTGTGGCACACATCTTGGACACTATGGTGAACCGTCCAGTTGCTTACTTCCACATTGATTCCCTTTACGATTACCGCGGTCGACGTCCAAAAACTATTTTTGATTCCGATCACTACGAATCGATGGAACTTCCACACATCACGCTTTCCGAAATCACTGATGGTGAGGGTCAAACCTTCCTATTGCTACACGGTGTTGAGCCAGATTTAGGCTGGCAGAGCGTAGTTCGCAGTGTTATTGAATTAATTCGCGAGTACGGGGTTCGCCTAACGGTGGGCATGCACGCCATTCCATGGCCAGCACCTCACACTCGGCCAGTTGAAATAACTGCGCACTCATCTGATCCAGAGTTGATTGGCATTCATCAACCATGGGTTGGCCAAGTGGAAATTCCAGGCAGTCTGCCAGCGCTAATTGAACTTGAAGCAACTAAAGCCAAGCTTCCAGCTTTGGGTTACGCCGCACACGTTCCGCATTACTTAGCTGGTGGTGACTACCCAAAGGCCGCGCTTGCACTCCTTGATCAGCTGGCCTTAAGCACTGGATTAGTTTTACCACGTGACACGCTTCGTACTGCAGCAGCTGAAATGGATGCTGACATCGACAAGCAGATTTTGTCGATTGATGAAAACCGCGAAGTGGTTACATCTCTTGAACAGCAGCATGACTCTATGATGCAAACTCGTCGGGAACTTACGGCCGGATCCGATGGAAGCATGGTCAGCGGCGACGAATTGGCCGCAAGCTTTCAGCAATATCTTGCCGAGATGGACGAAAAAGGCGAAACCGAAAGTTAGTTAACGGTGTCGTCTGGGAAAACCAAAGTTCCAGGATCAAGTGTTACGCCAATACCGATTTGAGCTCGTTCGGCAATTACTGTGTCAACAATTTGGCAATCGCTAGAAATTTTTGCTGCCGTACTAACTATTGAATTCGTTATACGTGAATCCGAACCAACTTCAACATCAGCAAAGATTACGCTGCCGGTAATCACGGCGCCCGCACCTATGACAGCATTGTGTCCAACATAAGTTCCACCAATAATTGAAGCACTTGAATCAACTTGCGCTGAGGCTTCAATCAAGGCCTCACCAGTTCGACCCACAAGTAGTGGTGATGGAGCAATTCCAAGAACTAAATCCGCTGACCCTTTAGCAAAAGCAAGCGGTGTGCCAAGGTCTAACCAATAACCATCATCAACTACACCAAGCACCATGCGATTGGCCGCTAACAACTCTGGAAAAGTTTCGCGTTCTACCGAGACTGGTCGATCACTTGGAATCGCATCGATTACTGAGCGTTTGAAGACATAGCATCCCGCATTGATTTGATCAGTCACAATCTCTTCTGGGGTTATTGGCTTTTCGCGGAATTCTAAAACTCGACCCTTGGCATCAGTTGGCACTAATCCATAGGGGCGTGGATCTTCCACGCACGTTAAATACAAAGCCACATCCGCATTGGCATCTCGCCACTTTTGAACTAACCCTGCAATATCTAAACCAGTTAACACATCTCCGTTGAAAACGAGTACTGGATCATTTTGGCCACAAGTTAAATGTGTGGCTGCATTTCTTATCGCGCCACCAGTTCCTAATGGTTCATCTTCGACGGCGTAAACCAATTCAACGCCAAAGGTCTCGCCATGACCAAAATACTCTTCAAAAACTTCCGCGCGATAAGACGTACCCAAAATTATTCGCCTAACGCCAGCCTCTCGAGCGAGCGCGATCTGATGTTCAGTGCAGGCAAAGCCGGCTACGGGCAACATTGGCTTCGGTGTTGAAATAGTTAGTGGGCGCAGACGTGTGCCTTGGCCACCAACTAATAAAATTGCTTCCAACACGCTTTTAGCCTAACTATCGAACCTGGAGATCTAACCCAGCAGCACTATTTGTTCGATTTTTTCTTGTTTCTTAATTGCAGCCAAGTCGGGTATCACTTGATCAATTAAAACAACCGAATTTTGATTTATTATTGGCAAGACAACTTGTAATGCGGTTTTAGTTAACAAGTCACTTATTCCCTGTAGGCCATAGGTTTGTTCCGCTTTGATTTCATATTGGTTTGCCAGCTCAAGAGAATGTGCTGCCAACTGATCCCAATTGAATTCCTTGGCACCTGCAGCTAAAACAATTTCGTGAGGCGCTATTGGCCAAGTTGGCGCGAAGTAGTCACCAAAGTTTCTAACTTCAGCCGAGCCATTGATAAAACCCGCTGGAATATCCTTGTCTGGCATTCCAAATGGATGCTGGCTAACGAGCACGAAATCCTCAGCATCACCGGTCCAAACTTGGGCTGCAGCCAAAGTTCCAAACCTAGTTGCAGTGGTTTGGTCAGAAACTTTAATGCCCGTGGCTAAACCAGTGCCGAGCCAAACTGGAGATTGCCAGTGGTTTTCAAGTTCCACTGCAATCAAACTATCTTCATTAAGTTCTAAGCCATCAATTAGAAAGTTGCTCGCCTTACTTACCGCATTAGCAAAAGTCACAGCCGATAATTCAATCCGCCCCAGGTCGCTAACCCAGGTAACTAGCGGTGATGGGCCACGATTCTTCACAGCCTGTTGCAGTAACTCAAAATACTTTGACATTTAGCTTGCGGTGAATCTGCCAGTAGCTGTTGGGGATGAACCAGAGTAATTCTTTTCAAGAATTTGAATACGAATTCGATCTCCTGGCTTAGTTTCAATCACCCGTGAGGTTTCCAAGTTTGGTGTTTTTTTCCAGATCGTCCAGTTGCCACCATTTATTGACACTCGAGTGTAAAACCCTAAAGATTCGTAGTCACTTGGAACTGGGATCCATGTTGCGGTTACTTTGTTTTCTCCAGAAGCAATAAGGGTCACATTTGTAACTGTCTCAGGCTTTGGCGGCGAATATCGTGGAACTACAATTTTTTTCTGTACAACGTTCGAAACTCCAATTGAGTTTTGGCTTCGGAACTCGACATAGTAAGTCTGGCCACGACGCCACTTAGCTGTTTCGAATTCAGTTTTTTTGGATTTGCGCCATTCGCTCCAAGTTTTTTTACCATCTGTGGAAATTCTAAATTGGTTGCTGGTTACTGGAGAGACGGCTGAAACTTGCGCCACCCAACTGA
Organism: Actinomycetota bacterium; assembly: GCA_947491175.1. Lineage (GTDB taxonomy): Bacteria > Actinomycetota > Actinomycetes > S36-B12 > UBA5976 > UBA5976. The sequence goes on along the minus strand of CANLIF010000034.1, from coordinate 8,250 downwards.
CCTTGGTTTTAAAGGGACTAGTTCGCTTGATCGTAACTTTGCTTAACAACTTCGGAGGAAGTGCCAAAGTAACTAGAGTTGTGGAGCTCGGTAAAACTGATTGACCGATGGAAGCCTTAATTGAAACGAAGTAATTGCCCTCTGGGACAGATGTCCCGGTTAAATCCGTTTTATTCCACACAAATTTAATTGGCCCAGTCGCCGCCTGGATGCCAGACTTTGAATTTACTATCTGACCATCAGCCTGATTCATAACCTCAACAGACCACGTGGCATTTGCTGGAATGGTTGCGTTCACATCCACATTTCCACTGTCGCCTTGATTGACTTGGATTGGCTTTACCGAAACTTCACTTATCTTTGGTGACAACAATTCAGTAGCTCGGGCACGAATCTGACCTAAATATGGATATAAGTAGCGGCCTGGGCAAACTGTTTTTCCAACATCGCGATGGCCAGATATAACTGGAGTAATCGCCGTCATGCCATTTTCGTACTTTGAAAGCCCAGATGTGTCAGTAGAAATCATTGATGCATTCGCATTTGGATCTAAGCCATAAGGCGCTAACTTCCAGGCCATTAATGAAGAGATTGAATTTACTAGGGTATCTGGATTAGTCGGCTCTTTCGTGTCGAAGTTACCGATTGCTGAGATCGCAAAAGTATTGGGGTTTAAACCAGCGGTATGCGCTCCAGTAACGGGCAGCGTAGGACCGTCGCAAGGATTTACATCACCAAAAGTACATGCATTGCGACCTTCATAAACTGTTCCATATTGATCAACTAAAAAGTTGTATGCCATGTCTGCATACTTCAAACTTTTTGTGTAATAGGCATATAGTGCCCGCATTTGTGCTGGAGCTTGTTCCGGTGTGTAATCGTTTGTTGACGCGGTGTGGTGCACAAATCCTGCAACAATTTTTGTTCCCATACGTGGCACTGGATCCCGCCAAGTTTCATTCGCACCCCATTGCGCCCGAGAAACTATGTTGGGTCTTAACACCACGACGCCGGTGGGTGTTACTGCGGGAGTCCCTGGGATTGGTGCATCATTTAACTTGCTGATGTCCGTTAACAAGACACGATCCTGAATTGTTTCTGGCGAACCGATTAATTCCAGTTTCAAGTCTGCAGGAGCAAGCCCCGATTTGTTGCTCATAATGACTTCAATCGCATCAGCTACAGCGGTCATAAATGGGTCAGTACCCATGCGTGTATCGTGACCTTCAACGCTTTCGGGGTCAACACCGTGGTCCTCACTAAAGTGAAGTTCATTCCAAGTCGACCACTTGCCAGATTCGCGAACTCGCGCTTTAAAGGAAGTGCCAGTTGGCAGAGTTCCTACCCACGTCAAGCCAACGACAGAAAAGGGTTTAATCTCGGTAGGGACGACCAATTTGGTAGTCGTAGCAGTCTCTGAACTCGATTGAGTAACAAGTTTTGGGGTAAATGTCTGCACGGTCACTGGTGGCGTATAACCCGTAATTGCTTGGGATGGGACCGTAACAAGTGAGCTAACCCCAAACGCTGCGGCCAGCAAGAGGCACAGCACACGTGTAGATATTTTGCGGGGAAGCATACTTACAGTTTGCCTTAACTTTTAACGGTTTTACCTTTCTTGGCGTGTGGTTTTGGACATATTTCGACAAATTCTTTTCAAACTAAACCAATTTTTCTGACGAGTTTCTATGACATAACATGAATTAACACCTATTTTCAGTTGGTTAGAACCATCAATAAGGCTAAGGAGTTCCAATGGGTAAGCATCGTGCCCCCGTAACTCCTTCATCTGCGCATCCCTGGCTTCGAAAAGTCACTGCTGGTATTTCAATTCTGATTTTGATTGCCACCTCTCTAGGCGGTGGCGCAGTTTATGCAATAAATAGTCTTGGAAAGAATATCAATGCGCTTGATACCAGCGACTTAAATATTCAAGAACGTCCTGAGACAGTCGTCCAGACTGACACCAGCGCGACAAATATTCTGATCATGGGTTCCGATTCCAGAGCGGGATCAAATGGCTCGTACGGAGACGTCGAAGGTGCTAGATCTGACACCACTCTCTTAGTACACATCTATGAAGGCCGTGAATCGGCAACGGTAGTTTCAATTCCGCGCGATAGTTTTGTTGAAATCGCGGGTTGCAAAATGTTAAATGGTGAAACGTCTCTGCCATACAAAAGTAAATTCAATGCAGCGTTTGCAATTGGTGGGCCAATTTGCACGGTTAAGACCGTAGAAAAACTAACAAACATTCGAATAAATAATTTTGTAGTTGTTGACTTTGAAGCTTTCAAGAAAGTTGTTGATGCGCTCGGCGGTGTTGAAGTTTGTTTAACTTCGCCTGCCTACGATCCAATCGTTCCTGGAAGGGGTGGATCTGGATTAGATTTGCCAGCTGGTTACAGCAACATAACTGGAGAACAGGCCCTGGCATTTGTTCGTGCCCGCGAATCACTCGGTGATGGAAGCGACCTTGGTCGTATCTCCCGGCAACAAGAATTCATTGCATCCATGATCCGCGGCATGATGGCCAAGGGGTTACTATCAAATCCGGCGATGATTTACCGAGTTTTAAATGTTGTCACCAGTTCAATAGCAACGAATTCAGAATTCGCATCAATTAAAGCGCTGCAAGATTTTGCGCTTTCGCTTGGATCGTTGAAGCCAAGCAAGATTAACTTTGTCACCACACCTTATGAAATCATTGAAAAAGGAAATGTTGGGTGGACGTCTGAGGCAGATGAGTTATGGTCTGCGCTTCGCATGGATCAACCTTGGCCGAAACCTGCAGTCACAATATCTGCCAGCCCTAGTTCTTCAGCATCACCGAGTGTCAAGCCCAGCCCAACCAAGACTTCGATTACAGCGGCGGCTACAACTTGCACTGAAGGAAACAATCGCGTCAAGTAATTTAAGTGCAGATACTCAACTGTTCACTTTAATTTTGGACGGCTAGCTAAGAAGCCAATTCCCCACGACAACTGCATGGTTGTCAACACTACGGGCAGCCACAGTGCCCCACTTCGTGCCCGCTTGGCCAGACTTAGAGATGAAATCAAGATCACCAACGCGTAACTGAATGGCGCCAAAATTCCCCAAAATGCCAAAGGGAAAAATTGCAGTGCGCTTCCTACAAAGGCAGCAATTGTTCCACCAGAAATTCCCACTACTGCCAATGGTGGTGCGTAATACCTTAGAGCAGACTTTCGGGTTCGAGTTTCGGGATGACGACGCATAACTTCATGACGCCACGTACCGTATTCGAAATATTGTTTAGCAAGTTTTCTAACCGACGAGCGTGGTCGATACGTCACAAACAGTTCTGGGTTGAACCAAACGGTTCCACCAGTTTCCCGAATTCGGTGATTCATTTCCCAATCTTGAGCTCGAGTGAATGTTGGATCGTAACCACCAACCCGCTCAAGTGCGCTGCGTTTGAAAACACCTAGGTAGACAGTTTCAGTTGGTCCCTCGTTGCCTCCAGTATGGAAGGAAGCTGAACCTACTCCCAATGGCGATGTCATCGCAGCTGCTACCGCTTTTTCAAAACTTGTAACGCCACGCGCGCCCATAATGCCGCCAACATTATCCGCACCTGTTCGCTGCAAAGTTTCAACCGCCAAGCGAATGTAGCCATCTGATAGCTCGCTGTGAGCATCAACTCGAACTACGATCTCTTGAGTGGTCGCAGCCAGCGCCGCATTCAAACCTTCTGGAGTGCGCCCGGTTGGATTTTGCACTGAACTTACTCGGGTGTCTGCTGCGCATATGCGCTTTGCAATTTCATCAGTTCTGTCATTCGAAGGGCCAAGTGCTAATACCACTTGAACTTGGCCGGAATAATCCTGAGACAAAATTGCCAAAACGGCTGCCTCCAAATAGTTCTCTTCGTTGAGAACCGGCATAACTACCGCTACATCTGGCCACTGCGTCACGAGACAACGCTATCGGTTAAGTAAACTAATGACATGGCACGTATCTCTGTAATCGGTACCGGATATTTAGGTGTTACCCACGCGGCTTGTATGGCTAGTTTGGGACATGACGTTGTCGCGCTTGATGTAGATGAAGCAAAAGTCACTTCGCTCGCAGCTGGCAAAGTTCCATTTCATGAACCAGGTCTGCCCGAATTACTACAAGAATCCTTGGCCTCCGGAAAAATCAACTTCACAACTTCTTGGGTTGATCTTGCGGCACACGCTGATGTGCACTTCCTGTGCGTTGGGACGCCACAATCACCAGAGTCGCCAGCTGCAGATCTTTCCCAGATTCAATCAGCGATTCGTTCTCTGGCTCCACTGCTAACGAAACCTTGCTTGATTGTTGGTAAATCTACTGTGCCAGTTGGAACGGCACAATGGATCTCGGATTATTTGGTTGCTAACTCTCCGGCTGGAAACGATGTTCATTTAGTTTGGAATCCAGAATTCCTTCGTGAAGGTTTCGCAGTGCAAGACACTTTGCATCCCGATCGCATTGTCTTAGGAATCAAAAACGAAACAGATGTTGCAGTACTTACCGACATCTATGCCACTGCCCTGAGTGGAGATACTCCACTCGTGGTAACTGATTATGCAACCGCAGAATTAGTTAAAGTGGCCGCAAATGCGTTCCTGGCCACAAAAATTTCATTCATTAATGCGTTTGCATACTTAGCTGACGAAGTTGGCGCCGACGTTGGTACTTTGGCCGATGCAATTGGACATGACACCAGAATCGGACGAAGATTCCTAAATGCAGGTATTGGATTTGGTGGCGGCTGCTTGCCAAAGGACATCCGGGCGCTGCGGGCTCGGGCAACTGAACTTGGACTAAGTGAACATTTTGAGTTTCTAAAGAATGTAGATGAAGTTAATAAGTCGCGAAGAGATTACGTTTTCGCATTAGCAATTCGTAATCTTGGCTCAATTACTGGCAAGACCATTGCAATTTTGGGCGCTGCATTCAAGCCAGATAGCGATGACATTCGGGATTCGCCGGCTCTGGACATTGCACTATTGCTAGCTAAGGGTGGTGCAAATGTTCGGCTGCATGATCCCGTTGCTTTGCCACAAGTACGTGGTCGAAATCTCCCGATCCTTGCAGTCGAGAATGTCGAGGAAGTTTTCGATGGCGCAGATTTGGTATTGCACTTAACTGAATGGAAGTTATACCGCGAACTGGATCTGCAAAGCATTTCAGAAAGAGTTGCTAACAAGGTCATTATTGATGGTCGAAATTGTTTGGATTTAGCACTCTGGAGTAGTGCCGGTTGGCAAGTTACTTATCTTGGGAAGCCAGGTTCGCAATCTGCGCTTTAAGCGCATCGCCCTTATCAATTGCAGTCTGGCGCATATCAACTTGAAACTTGTCTAACTTTTTTGTTAACTCAGTACCGAATTCATCTCCTGCGCTGGCAATGATTCGGGCTGCTAACAATCCAGCGTTTTTGGCATTACCAATTCCTACCGTTGCAACAGGAACGCCAGCTGGCATTTGAACTATTGATAACAACGAGTCCAAACCTTCTAAGTGAGTTAGCGGAACCGGCACACCTATCACTGGCAATGTTGTGATCGAGGCAACCATTCCTGGCAGATGTGCCGCACCACCTGCGCCAGCGATGATTACCCGGATGCCGCTACTCGCTGCTTGTTTGGCATAACTGACCATGTCTTCGGGCATTCGATGCGCCGAAACTACTTCGGCTTTATGGCTGATACCGAGTTCATCCAAGATCTTGGCAGCCGGAGCCATAGTTTCCCAATCCGAATCACTGCCCATGATGATGCCAACTAATGCATTACTCATCAATAACTCCTGTTAGGTAATCAGCTGCGTGCCAAGCGCGTTGCAGTAAGTCTTCAATGTTGCCACCTGTGGCATTCACATGGCCAATTTTGCGACCTGGGCGCACTTCTTTGCCATACAAATGAACCTTGATTCCTGGGTCTCGAGCCATGATGTGACGAAAAGCGCTGTGTAGATCACCCAGATCTTTACCTAGTAAGTTGACCATCACAGTGGCAGGTGCAGTTGGCGCAGGTGATCCGAGTGGCCAGTCCAAAATTGCGCGTAAGTGATTTTCAAACTGACTTGTTACAGCGCCATCCATTGACCAGTGGCCAGAGTTATGCGGACGCATCGCAAGTTCATTAACCAGCATCTCGCTACCAGTATCAAAGAGTTCAACTGCGAGCATGCCGTGCACATCTAATAGATCCGCAATCTTGATAGCCATTGCTTGCGCCTTAGCTGCGCGCTCAGGATCCAAATCAGGACAAGGCGCAATGACTTCGTGACAGATACCGTCAGTTTGAGTGGACTTTACAACTGGGTAAGCAACACATTGACCATGCGGACTGCGAGCAACTTGGGCAGCAAGTTCGCGGGTGAATTGCACGAGTTCTTCAGCTAGCACTCGATTACCTGAAGCTTGAATTTCCTTAACTACATCGGTGGCTTCAGCCAATGAATTAACTACCCAAACACCTTTACCATCATATCCACCACGCGCAGTTTTCAGAATCAAGGGCCAGCCGGATAAATCACCAAATTGAGGTAAGTCTGATTCCGAATTAATCTCTTTCCACTTTGGACAGGGGATTCCAGCAGCGGTTAGTGCTTTGCGCATTTCAATTTTGTCTTGGGCGAATCGCAAAGCCTGCGGTCCAGGACGCACGACAACTCCAAGTTTTTGAAGTTCTTCAAGAAAATCAGTTGGCACATGTTCGTGATCAAAAGTTATGACATCGCATTCTAGGGCAAACGCTTTTAGCGCTTCCCAATCTTCATGGGATCCAACAACGATGTCTGGAATGACTTGCGCCGCACTATCGGTTGCGGTCGCTGAAAGTACTCTCAGGTGGATTCCGAGGTTGATCGCAGCGGGCTGCATCATCCGGGCAAGTTGGCCGCCGCCAATTACGCCGACTCTTGGGGTACTCACTTTCCTAAGCCTAGTTGGCTCAATAGTCCACTCAGGATTGGCCAATCTTTCATTGGACCAAGCAAACATTAGCTACGTACGTAGCGCAGTGACCAAGATATAAAGCGCTGCTGGCGCGTTATTTACAACATGAGCCACAATGGCTGCGCTGGTGCTCCCGGTGCGACGGCGTACCTCACCCAAAATTATGCCAATGACAAACAGGATAAGAAATCTTTTTGGTTCAAAGTGAAACAGCGCAAACACCAGCGCAGTAATAACTACAACTAAGTGTTCATTGATATGGGCTTTTGCCAATGCGCCATAGAGCATGCCACGAAACGCAATCTCTTCAACAATCGGTGCGCCAAACATTGCCATAACCACAAACAGCACCAGCACTATTCCGGTTTGATTAAGTCCAACATCACCTGCATTTGAACTTATTGGCCCGGTGAATCTAGTAACAACTAGCGCCATCAAACTTGCAGCGACTAAGGATGCGAGGCCGGCAACAAATCCCAAACGCAAATGAGTTCGTGGAGCGCTTAAACCTAAATCAAGTTTTGGGCCGTTGCCCTTGAGCGTTGTTGCCAAAATTGGCCAGCCGGCAAGGGCTAGCCAAGGTGCACTGAACGCAATAATTAATCCCCAACCATTTTCGGGATCAATGTTTTGTGACATGAGCGCCAAGCCAATGACCAGACTGAATCCGATTGCTCCAACCAACGAGATGATCGCATCGCCCATACCCCACGTTGGAATCTTTAGTTCTTGGCCCCGAGCGATTGCTCGCCTAAAAGCCCAAGGCGCCCCCGGAAAACCGGAAGCGCCATCGGATGGGGTTAAAGGATTCATTCCTAGTAACGGTATAGGTCTGACTTGTAAGGACCGTCGACATCCACGCCGAGGTAATCGGCTTGGGTTTTTGATAGCTCAGTCAACTTCACACCAAGAGCATCAAGGTGCAAGCGAGCTACCTTTTCATCTAGGTGCTTAGGCAAAACATGAACTCCCAATTCGTATTCATCGAGCTTGGTGAATATTTCAATTTGGGCTAATACCTGGTTTGTGAATGAAGTACTCATTACAAACGATGGGTGGCCAGTTGCGTTTCCAAGGTTCAGCAAACGACCTTCTGACAACATGATGATGCTGTGACCGTCTGGGAAGATCCATTCGTCAACCTGTGGCTTGATGTTGCGACGCACAATTCCTGGGTACTGCTGCAGTCCCGCAATGTCGATTTCATTATCGAAGTGACCGATGTTGCCAACAATTGCCTGGTGCTTCATCTGGGACATGTGCTCAACGCTGATGACATCTTTGTTACCAGTTGC
>CANLIF010000033.1 GCA_947491175.1 Actinomycetota bacterium | reverse complement strand
CGACCAAGTGATCGTGTCCAACAGAATGCGGATGAGTTTTTGATTGATGCTCAAGCCGCATTAGAGGGACTTGTGGACGTCACTCATTCAAATTTCTTGGATCTCATGATTGAAATGAGCGCACTAGGAGTAAATAAGGGAACTGGACTAGAAAAGTTTGCAGCTAGTCGGGGATTAGTTGCAGCGGATGTTGCTGCAGTGGGCGACATGCCAAACGATGTGCCAATGATTGCCTGGGTTGGACGCGGCGCAGCTGTCGACAACGCACACGATTGGGTTAAAGAAGTAGCAACAGAATTCTTACCATCAAATGACGATCATGGCGTTGCAGTGTTCATCGATCGAATTATTGCGGGTTAATCGTTTCGCTTACGTAAGTTTTCTAACCAAATCTGTGGATCTACATTTGATTTGGCAATTTCATTGACAGTGCCATTAGCACTTGCGTTGTCATGGCGCGGGTATGAACCTAAGAATTTAACATCTGCACATATTTTACGAAGTTCGATTAGCGCATCACCAAGATTTTCATCATCAATGTGTCCAACACAGTCAAGCGAAAAGAAGTAGTCACCAAGTTGCTGTTTTGTTGGTCGAGATTCCAAGCGTGACAAGTCAACTCCACGTACTGCAAACTCGGTCAAAATATTTAACAATGCACCAGGTTGGTTGCGATGCATGAACAACGACAAAGTTGTTTTGTCATTTCCGGTTGCAGGTTGCGCATGACCTGGCTTACTCACTAGAACAAATCGAGTCCACGCTGAATCACTATCGCCAATTCCTTGAGCCAGGATCTCTAAGCCGTAATGTTTAGCTGCCGCGACTGAGCAAATCGCTGCGTCATAGTTTGCTCCTGTTGACAATTCTTCGGCCGCGGCCGCAGTCGACATTGCTGGCAGCACATGCACACCTGGAATGTTTTCATGCAACCAATCAACACATTGCGCATGGGCATGTGGGTGAGTTGCAATCCTTGTGATGTCAGAAATCAAAACCCCAGGATTTGCCAGCAATGCAAACTCCACAGGGATTGCAATCTCATCGATGATTTCTAGTGAATCACCATGACCGAGTTCATCCAGAGTGGTTGCTACTGAACCTTCAACTGAATTTTCAATTGGTACGAGCGCGCCAAAAACTTTTCCAGATCGGACCAGGTTTAAAGCCTCGCGAACTGATTCAGCTGGAATCAGTTCTGCCCCTTGGGCTATCGGCATTTGTAAAAACGCAGACTCAGTAAACGTGCCCTTAGGACCCAAGTATGCGAAGGAGTTTTTCATAGAAACTCAAGATTACGCCTAATCTAGTCAGTTGGATAATTCCAATTGTTGTATGAGTTAATCGTTCTTGGAAATAGGCAACTTAACCGCGAAAACTTCTGCCAATTCAACCAGCCGTTCCCAAATTACTGGGTGGATTGTGATGCCAGATTCACGGCGGATCTTGGTATTTATGGCAGTGCTTTCACCTGGCATCCGGATTTCGTTAGCACCTGGCTCAAGCGGAGTTAGTTTTAAGTGAGTAGCAAACTTTGCAACGTCCTTTTTGAAATCATCCAGTGGACGCAGCTTTTGAATATCAATTCCAATTGCGAGCACGCCTTGTTTGGCATCCGCTATCTCCGGACCAACAGTTCCAGCTGAACTTAGCGATCCAGCCAAGGCTTCTGCAATTACTGACAATGCAAAACCTTTAACTCCACCTAATGGAACAAGTACGCCACTTTGGTTTAGCCAATCGTTGTCGATCTCAGTTCCACGTTCTTGCGCATCGGAAAGTCGCCCTCTTGCCACTGCTGAAGTTGCCATGTCCATAACGAGATTTGGAGCGCCCTCGCGCGGAACTCCGGCAGCAATCGGATTGGTCGCAATTCGCGCTTCGGCTCCGCCAGGTGGAGCAACATCAATTGCGCCACCCCCAACGTTCATGAACATAAAAACGGCGATACCTTCATTGGCAGCATGGTCACAAAAATCTGCAAACCTTCCCGCCGGATCACAATTCTTTACTGTCACGGCTGCAATACCGTGGAGACGAGCGCGCTCAATAAGTAAATCCGTTGCAAATGGCATAACTAAATGTCCGTAATTCGTTTGGCCATCTACGCTGACTAGCGAGCCACTATCTTGTTCGATGGTAGGAACAGCAGCAGGATTTACGAAACCGTCGCGAGCACGATAGGCATATTCACGAAGCCTGCGAATTCCATGTGACTCATGACCAGCTAAATCTGAAGCGACCATTTGGTTAGCCATTTCGGCAGCGCCGTCTACAGGCGTACCAACGGCTTGGAGCACTTCCAACGTGAAGCGAAATAGTTCAGCATGATCAACTAACGTGCCTTCCGTCTGCGCCATCTCTATCCCGATCCTTGAGTTCTATTTCAGGGCAGGCTATCAGGCATTAGAGTCCTGCCAACTGCGCCGCAAAAGTATAGGCATGGTCAAGAATTATGAAAAAGCATGGATTTAAGTCCCAGGAAAATCAATTTTTCTATAGTTTTGTAGCAGTTCAGGCGTTACCGCGTCCCCCGTCGGTGACGCCTGGACTTTCTTTATCACTCTTTGGTTTTTAATGAGCAAGCAAGTTTGGCGCGCCAGACAATGGGGTTTCTTACTAATTAAGTGAGAATTGCAAGGTGGAAGCAACGGTTTATCGCAGAGATTCCGATGGCAAAGTCATCGGCACACCAGAGGTAAATCCCGCTATCGATCAGATAGATGAACCGATCTTTTCAGTCACCACTTTTCGATCTGGCGAAGTTAACCAGACTCAAACCCAACCAAGAGTTTCAAGGATTACTTTGCCTAAGTTTTCAGCTAGAAAAAGCAAGTCACGTTACCCGCGGCCAGTTCGTTACATCAGAAATATCGTGCTGGCCTATGTGCTGGCATATCTTGGCTTCTATATATTTCTTGGATTCAATGCCGCGAACTCATTAAACAAGATGCCTGCATCAGCAAATGTTGCACTTGCTGACACGGCCGGAACTAACTGGTTGCTAGTGGGTTCAGATAGTCGCGAAGGTTTAACTGAAGCCGAACGTAAAGAGTTGCGCACGGGCAAAGACGAAGGTTCGCAGCGAACTGACACCATCATGTTGATACATGTCGGTGACGATGGAAATCCAACTTTAATTAGTCTGCCTCGCGATTCCTATGTGATTATCCCGGCACACATTGCACTCGATGGTTCAGCCGTTGAAGATCGTAAAAATAAAATCAACACTGCATATAGCAAGGGTGGTGTCCCGCTACTGGTGGAAACCGTAGAACGAAATACCGGTTTACACATTGATCACTATATGCAAGTTGGGTTTAAAGGTATTCGCGACATCACTAACGCAGTCGGTGGCGTAAACATGTGTGTCCCAGCGGATGTCACGGACAAGAATTCTGGATTGAATCTGTTAGCTGGCTGCCAGGAACTTGATGGAAAAAATGCGTTGGCATACGTTCGAATGCGTTATGCAGATCCTAGGGGCGACCTCGGTCGAGTGGAACGCCAACAGCAATTTCTGAGTTCGGTTATGAAGAAAGTTGCAACCCCTTCAGTACTACTGAATCCAGTTCGCATGTGGAAGCTAGTTGATGCTGGCACGGCCTCAGTAAATGTTGGCGATTCAGATTCGATCATGGACATCGGCAAACTTGCCAGGGCAATGCGGGGGCTATCTAATGGAACTGGAACTTTGATCACAGTTCCGGTTTCAGATCCTGATGCCAATACCGCGGCCGGGTCATCCGTTCTCTGGGATGACGAGGCAGCCCGAGAACTCTTTGTTTCATTGGGTGCAAATTGATGAAATTCAATCAAGAATAAGCAATTTCTTCATTTAGCCGACCAAGTACCAGCCAATTCCCCTTGATCTCATAAGATTTTCCAGAGAACCCCCAACAAGGAGAACCATGTCTGCATTTGCACATGTCGCCAGCCAGGAAGTCGCCCTGACTGGATCCAACTACACAACCGTGGTCATCGTCGCCATTATTGCTTTAGCTGCCCTTGGTGTAGCTGCAGTTTTAGTGCGCCAAGTTTTGGCAGCCGACGAAGGCACTGACAGTATGAAGAAAATTGCCCTGGCAATTCAGGAAGGTGCTTCGGCTTATCTAAACCGACAGTTCCGCACCCTTGCGGTTTTTGGTGTTTTGGTCTTCTTTTTGTTGTTCCTACTTCCAGCTGAAACTCAGAACGAGCGAATTGGTCGCTCGGTGTTCTTCCTTGTCGGCGCAGTATTTTCCGGCATCACTGGCTACGCGGGTATGTGGCTAGCTGTTCGCGGAAACGTTCGGGTAGCTGCTGCCGCAAATACCAGTGGCGAGCAGGAAGCAATGAAGATTGCGTTTCGCACTGGTGGCGTAGCTGGCATGTTCACCGTTGGTCTTGGTTTGTTTGGCGCTGCATTAGTTGTATTGGTTTACAAAGGAGAAGCTCCAAAGGTTCTTGAAGGTTTTGGTTTCGGCGCCGCGCTCCTTGCAATGTTCATGCGCGTTGGTGGCGGTATCTTCACCAAAGCTGCTGACGTCGGTGCTGACCTAGTTGGAAAAGTTGAACAAGGTATTCCAGAGGATGATCCACGCAACGCTGCAACAATCGCAGACAACGTTGGCGACAACGTAGGTGACTGTGCTGGTATGGCAGCAGACCTGTTCGAGTCTTATGCCGTAACACTTGTTGCTGCTTTGATTTTGGGTAAAGCAGCCTTTGGCGAAATTGGTTTAGTTTTCCCATTGGTTGTTCCTGCAATTGGTGTACTAACTGCGGTAGTTGGAATTTTTGCCGTAACACCTCGCGCTGGTGATCGGTCCGGAATGAGCGCAATCAATCGTGGCTTCTTCTTGTCCGCAGTAATCAGCGCCGTATTAGTAGCCTTGGCTGCTTACAAGTTCTTGCCAGCAACCCTTAGCGAACTTAAATCAGTTGCCGACCCAACGTTTGGTTTGGCTGAAGGTGTAATCGTTAATCCTCGACACATGGCAATCGGCGCAGTACTTATTGGTATCGTTTTGGCTGCGGCAATCCAGCAATTAACTGGGTATTTCACCGAAACTAACCGCAAGCCAGTTGATGACGTATCCAAGTCATCTCTCACAGGACCGGCAACTGTAATTCTTGCTGGTATCTCACTTGGCTTGGAATCCGCTGTTTACTCTGCGCTGTTAATTGGTGCCGCTGTTTACGCAGCGTATCTATTGGGTGGCGCATCAGTACTACTTGGATTGTTCGCAATCGCGTTAGCTGGTACCGGTTTGCTAACAACTGTTGGTGTCATTGTTTCTATGGATACCTTTGGTCCAGTATCTGACAATGCGCAAGGTATTGCAGAAATGTCTGGTGACGTTCATGGTGAAGGCGCGCAGGTGCTGACAAACCTTGACGCAGTTGGTAACACAACAAAGGCCATTACTAAGGGCATCGCAATCGCAACCGCAGTCTTTGCTGCAACCGCGTTGTTCGGAGCATTCCGTGACGCAGTATCAAATGCAGCGAAGGAATTCACTACAAGTGATTTGCAATACTCCGGAACTCTAGATATTTCTAACCCAGCAAACCTATTTGGTTTATTGATTGGTGCTGCTGTTGTCTTTATGTTCAGTGGACTTGCAATCAACGCAGTTTCCCGCGCAGCTGGATCAGTGATCTTCGAAGTTCGTCGTCAGTTCCGCGAGAAGCCAGGCATCATGGCCGGAACTGAACTTCCGGATTACAGCCGCGTTGTCGATATCGTGACCAAGGATTCCTTGCGCGAATTAACAACACCAGGTCTGCTTGCAATCTTGACTCCAATTGCAGTTGGTTTCGGTTTAGGAATTGGCGCACTTGGCTCCTTCCTGGCCGGCACTATTGCAACCGGAACTTTGATGGCAGTGTTCCTTTCCAACTCTGGTGGCGCTTGGGATAACGCAAAGAAGTTCGTCGAAGACGGACACTTTGGTGGCAAGGGTTCTGAAGCTCACGCTGCAACGGTTATCGGTGACACAGTTGGCGATCCGTTCAAAGACACCGCGGGTCCTGCGATCAATCCATTGCTTAAGGTTATGAACCTTGTTGCATTGCTGATTGCACCGGCTGTTGTCGCAATGACGCTCGAAGACAAGGATGCGATGCGCATCGGTTTGGCGCTAGTTGCCACTGCCGTAATCGTGGTTTCAGTCATAATCTCCAAGCGCCGCCCAATTGCGGTTGGCGAAGAGGCAATGGCAAGCTAACGGCAGAATTACTAAAAGAACCCCAGCCTTCTGGTTGGGGTTCTTTTTTGCCCAAAATCCCATGCAGTTAAAGGAAAATGTTGTCCATCCACAGGCAGTTGCGACTCGCGGAACAAACTCGCCAGTTTGACAATGCCCCTAGTCGATAAGGCACACTCGCGGAGATAGCGCTTTTGACTGCATATATAGAGTCTTTTGCATTTGCCGAAGGGAATCGTTTTGTCGACACCACACCGCTTGGTTATCGTCGAATCTCCAGCCAAGGCCAAAACCATTCAAAAATACCTTGGCCCAGGCTACGAAGTGACCGCTTCCGTTGGGCACGTCCGCGACTTGCCCGAGCGCGCTGTTGATGTTCCGGCTGAAATCAAGAAGCAGCCTTGGGGTCGCATGGCGATTGACGTTAATGATGACTTCACTCCCTACTACGTTGTCAGCTCCAAAAAGAAGGACAAAGTCGCTGACTTAAAGCGCATGCTGGCTGACGCTGACGAACTGTTGCTTGCAACTGACGAGGACCGCGAAGGTGAAGCAATTGCTTGGCACCTCATGGAAATTCTTCGGCCAAAAGTTCCGGTTCGCCGAATGGTGTTCCATGAAATTACCCCTGAGGCAATCAGACATGCTGCAGAGTCGACTCGCGACATTGATATGCAACTTGTTAATGCGCAAGAAACTCGCCGACTTATCGATCGCCTATATGGTTTTGAAGTTTCCCCAGTGCTTTGGCGCAAAGTTCAAGCTGGACTTTCAGCTGGACGCGTGCAATCGGTTGCTACTCGACTGATCGTTGAAAAAGAACGTGAGCGCATTGCTTACAAGCGCGCCTCCTACTGGGACATCGAAGGAACTTTCGATCCACAATCTTTCAGTGCAAATTTAGTTGCAGTAGATGGCAAGAAAATTGCCCAAGGTAAAGACTTTGATTCACTGGCTCAGATTAAAGATGCCAGCCTCGTTCACTTGGATGAAGCCACAGCAAAGAGTTTGTGCACTTCCTTAGGCGGGGCAAAGTTTGCAGTTCGCTCAGTTGATGACCGGCCATACTCAAGCAAGCCAAAAGCACCATTCATGACTTCGACTATGCAGCAGGCTGCATCGGGTCGTTTGAAGTGGGGTGCACAGCGCACTATGCGTGTTGCGCAAGCTTTGTATGAACGCGGCTACATCACTTATATGCGTACCGACTCAACGACACTTTCAGATACTGCGTTAAATGCCGCGCGCAAACAAGCGGCCGAACTTTACGGTAGCGATCATGTTTCAGAAGCACCACGTCGTTACGATCGCAAAGTTAAAAATGCTCAGGAAGCGCACGAAGCAATTCGTCCAGCTGGTGATGTTTTCCGCACCCCGGCAGAAGTTGCCGGCGAACTAGTTGGCGATGAGTTTGCGCTGTATGACTTGATTTGGAAGCGCACCGTCGCCAGCCAAATGGCGGATGCCAAAGGAACAACTGCAACTATTCGCATAGGCGCAACCAGTGGCGATGGCCGCGATGCTGAATTCTCTGCCAGTGGCACAGTCATTACTTTCCGCGGTCACATGGCTGCTTACGATGATGCTGATGAAGATCAGGATGAAAAGAATGAAGCCCGTCGTCTGCCGGCATTAAAGGTCGGAGATCCAGTTACGGCAGTTGCGCTAGAGCCAAGTGGCCACTCAACTAATCCACCAGCTCGTTACACCGAAGCAACTTTGGTTCAGAAGTTAGAAGAGCTCGGTATTGGTCGACCTTCAACTTATGCAGCTATCGTCAGCCGAATTATCGATCAGGGTTATGTCTGGAAACGCGGTGGCGCATTAGTTCCACACTTCTTGGCCTTTACGGTTACCCGATTAATGGAAGAAAACTTCACGCAACTTGTCGATTACGACTTCACTGCATCGCTTGAAGAAATCCTTGACGAAGTTGCTAACGGCGAGCAGGGCCGACTAGAAGTCCTAAAGCGTTTCTACTTTGGCGAGAAAACTGAAGGATCTATCTTCCCCGGTCTGGCTCCACTGGTTTCGGTCTACGGTGACATCGACGCACGCGCCATGGCGTCGCTTCCGATCGAAGGCCACGAAGGAATCATTCGCGTTGGCAAGTATGGACCTTACTTAGAACGTGGTGAAGGTGAAACATTACAGCGCGCAAATATTCCGCAGGACCTTGCGCCAGATGAAATGACAGCAGAGAAAGCCGAAGAGCTATTCAATGCCCCGTCAGGTGAACGTGAACTTGGTGTCGACCCTGAAACTGAGCGCGTAATCATGGCTAAGACGGGACGTTACGGTGCATACTTCACTGAAGTTTTGCCAGAAGTTTCACCTAAGAAAGAAAAGCCTCGCACTGCATCGTTGTTCTCAACTATGGATGTTGAGCAAGTAACTCTTGACGACGCCCTTCGCATGTTTACTTTGCCACGTGAAATCGGTTTAGATCCGACCGAAGGTGAGCCAATTACTTCGCAGAATGGTCGATACGGTCCTTACTTGTTGAAGGGTAAAGACTCTCGCACGCTACCTGATGAAGAATCAATCTTCAGTTGCACGCTTGAAGAGGCACTTGCACTATTTGCGCAACCAAAACTTCGTCGTGGTCGTGGTCAAGCCGCCGGCCCACTTAAGGTTGTTGGCGTTGATCCTTCAACTCAAAAAGAAGTTGTGGTTCGTGAAGGACGATTTGGAATTTACATCACCGACGGTGAAACTAATGCTTCACTTCGTGGTGGCGATTCCGTTGAAACGATTTCGATCGAGCGCGCTTCTGACTTATTGGCTGAACGACGTGCAGCTGGACCATCTGTAAAGAAGCCGGCCGCTCGAAAAGTCGCCGCAAAGAAACCGCCAGTGAAAAAGAAGGCAACTGCCAAGAAAAAGGCCGCCAAGAAAACAGTTGGTGGTACGAAGGTGATTAGCGGTGCCGCAGCAAAGAAAGCCGCAGCAAAAGCAAAGACAGGTGTGGGATCAGCGCCAGCTGAATCTGAAGTCACACCAGTTGGCTAGAGTTTGATTCGTGGCTACGGGATTGTTTATTGCGATTGAAGGCGGTGAAGGCGCTGGAAAATCAACACATTCAAAGCGCCTCGCTGAGTACTTGCAATCGCTTGGACATGAAGTAGTTCTCACGCGCGAACCTGGCGGCACACCCACTGCGGAAAAGATCCGAAAGATTTTGCTGGATCCAGAGATCACTGATATGCCAGATCACACCGAAGCTTTATTGTTTGCAGCCTCCCGCGCAGACCATGCAGCAAACTTGATTCGGCCAGCTCTTGAACGTGGTGCAACAGTTATATGTGATCGCTACTTCGATTCATCCGTTGCTTACCAAGGATTTTCCCGTGGATTGGGCGCTGAAAAAGTCCGCGATTTAAGTCTATGGGCAACGGGGAACTTGATTCCAGACTTCACTATCTATTTGGATGTTCCGGCCGAAGCTGGCGAACAACGTATGGATGGTACTGATCGAATGGAAATCCAGTCACGAGATTTCCATGAAGCAGTGCACCAGGCCTTCCGAGAAATAGCGGCTGCCTCGACGTATCCAAACGTGGTTATTGATGCGACTGCACCAAAAGATGATGTTGCCGCAGCGGTGCGAACTGCTATTGACGGAGTACTTGAATCGCGATGAATGTTTTTGATTCCTTGATTGGTCAAGAGCATGCGGTAGCGGAAATGAAGCACGCTGTTACGGATGCCGCAAAAGTTGCGGTCGGTGAGCGCGGTGATGCCATGACTCATGCTTGGTTAATCACTGGCCCACCCGGAAGCGGCAGAAGCACTCTTGCACTTGCATTTGCGGCTTCACTTGTTTGTCCTAACGGCGGCTGTGGTCAATGTATCGAATGCCGAAATGTTGCAGCCGGTGCGCATCCAGATGTCGAACACATTGTTCCGGAAGGAATCATCTATAAAGTCGAAGACACCCGCACTTTGATTGAACGCGCGTCACTATTACCAACACGATCACCTTGGCATGTAATTGTGGTTGAGGATGTTGACCGATTCCGAATTGAATCAGCTTCCACCTTGCTTAAGTCATTAGAAGAACCTCCGCCAGCGACAGTTTGGCTGCTCTGTGCTCCAACTGTTGATGATGTGTTTCCAACAATTCGAAGTCGTTGCCGTCATGTGGCGCTGACTTCGCCAACATTTGCCGCAATTTCTCAACAGCTCACCACGAGGTTTGGCATCGACCCAGCCATGGCTGCCTGGGCCACGCGTGCTGCGCAAGGTCACATCGGCCGAGCTCGGGCACTTGCAACAGACGAGAACGTGAGACTTCGACGCAAGCAAATCTTAGACATCCCAACTAATCTGCGAGTTGTAAGTTCTTGCTTTGACCAAGCAAACAAAATCGTTGCCAATGCAAACGCTGATGCTGACGCAATAGTTACGCCACTTGATCATGACGATGATCAAGACATTCGCACTGCTTTTGGTGAGGGTGCTGAAGGAAAAGGCTTAAAGTCTGTCGAACGACAAATGAAAAGCGCGCTAAAGGTATTAGAAACTCGCACAAAAGCGCGCCACCGCCGAGTGCTGAGTGATCAATTCGATCGAGTCCTTCTAGATTTAACTGGCTATTACCGCGATGTATTGGTGGTTCAATCAGGAGCCGATGTCGATCTAGTCAACGAAGAATTGCGCGAGTCAATTGAACGTGTGGCAAGCATTGATGATCAATCTGCAACCCTGCGCAGGATTGCAGCAATCACGGAGGCTCGCGATCAGATAATCGCGAATGTTAATCCACTCAATGCTTTTGAGTCACTGTTGGTAAGTCTGAGAGATCCACGGCTTACCGCAATAGTTGGATAGTTTCGCAATCTTCCCTTTCTGGTTTAAGGTCAACTCATAGTTGCATTGAGGGAGCGCTCTTGCGGAAATTTACAGCGGTTGTCTTAGCGGTTTTCGTTGGCATTATTGCCTCACTTGGCTACCGAATCATTTCAGCAGATTCTGCAGATACCGGCTCTCCTAAACCAAGCGCCACCGTCCCGCAGGGGGATGGACTTGATGGCTACTACGCGCAAATTCTTGAATGGTCAGACTGTAATGAAGGTTTTGAATGTTCAACATTTAGTGTCCCAATTGATTACGCAAATCCTGCCGATGGCGCACTGCAGATTTCTGCAATTAGAAAACTTGCTACCGGTTCAGCTCTTGGATCATTGATCTTAAATCCAGGTGGGCCTGGCGGCTCTGGTATTGAATACACAACTTATGCCGAGTACGTTGTGAGCGAAACTTTGCGTGAGAATTTCGACATAGTTGGTTTTGATCCACGTGGAGTTGGGCAAAGTACCCCAGTTGAATGTCTAAGTGATGAGCAAACCGAAGAATACATAGCACTCGATGGATCACCGGATAATCAAACAGAAATTGATCAGGTCCAAGCCATGTCGGAACTATTTGGGCAGTCTTGTGCAGCAAACTCACCGGATACTTTCAAGTTCTTAGACACCGTTAGTGCGACCCGAGACATTGATATCTTGCGCGAGTTATTGGGTGACGAAAAGTTGAACTGGCTTGGCAAGAGTTATGGCACGTTTCTTGGTGCTACTTACGCAGATCTATTCCCAGACCGAGTCGGTCGAATGTTGCTCGATGGCGCGATTGATCCATCCTTAAGCAATGAGGAACTCTCGTATGGGCAAGCACTGGGATTTGAACTTGCCTTACAAAGATTTGTCGATGATTGTGCAACCAGAGATGACTGCCCTCTTTCAGCAAGCGGT
>CANLIF010000032.1 GCA_947491175.1 Actinomycetota bacterium | reverse complement strand
GCAGCCAAGACTTGGACTAAGACTTCGGTAACCGAGCGCGCAATCATCCTGAACAAAATTGCTGATCGCATGGAAGCAAACTTAGAAAAGATTGCCGTTGCTGAATGCTGGGAAAACGGAAAGCCAGTTCGCGAAACTATGGCTGCCGATATTCCATTAGCAATCGATCACTTCCGATACTTCGCTAGCGCAATTCGTGCGCAAGAAGGTTCGATCGGTGAACTAGATCACGACACTGTTGCTTACCATTTTCATGAGCCACTAGGTGTTGTTGGTCAGATCATTCCTTGGAACTTCCCAATCTTGATGGCGACTTGGAAACTTGCGCCAGCTCTTGCTGCAGGTAACTGTGTTGTATTGAAGCCAGCTGAGCAAACTCCAGTTTCGATTCTGTTCTTAATGGATCTGATTGCTGATCTATTACCAGCAGGTGTTGTGAACATCGTTAACGGTTTTGGTGTTGAAGCAGGTAAGCCACTTGCATCATCTCGCCGGATCGCAAAGATTGCATTCACAGGTGAAACCACAACTGGTCGTTTGATCATGCAGTATGCATCTGAAAACATCATCCCGGTCACATTGGAACTTGGTGGCAAGTCACCAAACATCTTCTTCCGTGACATTGCAGATGAGAATGATGCGTTCTACGACAAGTGTCTTGAAGGCTTCAACATGTTTGCTCTTAACCAAGGCGAAGTTTGTACTTGTCCATCACGCGCACTTATTGATGCACCTATCTATGACAAGTTCTTGGCAGATTCGATTGTCCGCACTAAGGCAATCACCCAGGGAAATCCTTTAGATACCAACACAATGCTGGGCGCTCAGGTTTCTAATGACCAGATGGAGAAGATCCTTAGCTACATCGAAATCGGAAAGCAAGAAGGTGCAACGCTTGCCCTAGGCGGCAAGCGCGCTGATCTTGGTGGCGATCTTGCGGGTGGCTATTACATTGAGCCAACTATCTTCGAAGGCAAAAACAGTATGAGAATTTTCCAAGAGGAAATTTTCGGACCTGTTATCTCAGTTGCCAAGTTTGATGGCTTCGATGAAGCTATGGAAATCGCAAATGACACCTTGTATGGTCTAGGCGCTGGCGTCTGGACTCGCAAGATGAATGTTGCCTACCGCGCTGGTCGAGAGATTCAGGCAGGTCGTGTGTGGACTAACTGTTACCACGCTTACCCAGCTCACGCTGCATTCGGTGGTTACAAGTCCTCCGGTATCGGTCGCGAGAATCACAAGATGATGCTTGATCATTACCAACAGACCAAGAACCTTTTGGTCAGTTATTCAGAAAACAAGTTGGGATTCTTCTAGGATCACTCAAATGTGGGAGGTCAAATGGCCTCCCACATTTTTCTTTAACGGAGTAGCGTGGAATTATGACAATTGCCTACAGCGGTTTACCGCAGCGCATCGATACGACTGAAGCTGCAAATGTATTGTTACGTAAACTCACGGCTAATAATGGCCCACTGATGTTTCACCAATCTGGCGGTTGCTGTGATGGCTCTGCTCCCATGTGTTATACAGCTGGCGAATTTCGAGTTGGCGGCGCAGATGTCCTGCTTGGTGAACTTGTTATCGCTGAAATAGAACAGCCAATAAAAGTTTGGATATCTCTCGAACAGTTTGAATACTGGCGACACACTCACATCACTATTGATGCAGTTCCTGGTCGCGGCGGCGGGTTTTCACTTGAAACACCTGAAGGCTTGCGCTTCATAATCCGGTCGCGGATCTTTACTGACGAGGAATGGCTGATTCTTAAGGATGAAAAAGTTCACCTCGGAAACGGTGAACTTGTCTTAGTTGGCTAAAACTTTTTATTTGCGAAGAAGTGCCCCGGCTGCGCAAATGTCATTCCAATTAGATTGAGCTGAAAAGCTGACATTTTGTTAACTTTTCAACTGTGAAAGTTATCCACACCCTATTGCGAAGCACAAAACAATTCCTTTATTCTGGTCGCAATTAATCACCTGGGTTAGGACATAGGTGATTGAGAAGTTCAAAATTTCCATGGAGACAAAGTGTTAAAACGGGGAATCGCAAGAGCTATAACTTCACTCGCAAGTCTTTTCATTGTCGCGTCAAGCCTCGGCGTTTCTTCACCTGCTAACGCGGCTACTTATGATGGCGTGAGTGGCACAATCGACTGCAGCAGCTCAGGTACAGTGATTGTTTCAAACAATGTTGTCACAACACATAGCAATTGTTCTGGTTCAGTTGAAATCCCAGCAGGGGTTATGAGAATTGAAGACTCTGCATTTGAATACGCACCATCACTTCAAGCGGTTACTTTTCAATTCGGTAGTCAACTAACGAGTATCGGCTATTATTCATTTTCATTTGCTGAATCGCTGACTAGCATCCGTATTCCAGCAAGTGTCACGAGTATTAATGACTACGCATTCGACAATGCCACCTCGTTGATCAGTGTTTACTTTTTGGGCAACGCACCAAGTGTTGGATCTGACGCATTTAGTTTTGTTGCAAACGGTGCCAAGGCCGTAATTAAGTCTGGTGCCACAGGATTTAGCAACGAGGGTCAAATTTGGAACGGCCTAATAGTTGAAGATGACGCCTACACAGTTACCTATAACCCTGCTAATGGCAGCGCTGTCTCTTCAGGTTCATTCACGACAGGTGGCACTATCCAAACTGCACCAATATCGACTCGTGCCGGCTACACACTTACCGGCTGGTCGAGGACTGAAAACGGATTAGTTGTTGAATTCCCTTATTCGCCAGCGGCAACTTCTGACATCACGATGTTTGCAATTTGGATTGCTAATACCGTTGCTTCTGCACCAACAATCTCATCAGTTTCGGCTGGTAACCGCCAGGCAACTGTTAATTTCAGTGTGCCGATCGATAATGGTGGATCTGAAATCACTAACTTTGAGTATTCAACTGATGGTGGATCCACATGGCTACCATCATTGCCTGCACAAACAACTTCACCACTCGTTATCACTGGTTTATCAAACGGAACTATTTATTCCGTTAAGGTGCGCGCTATTAATGGTGTGGGGTTTGGCGTGGCGTCTAACTCAGTTCTTGTAATGCCGCGTGATCCTTTGGGCATGCTGCACTCCGCCCTTCCAGGCGGGGAAGCACTCGCTAAGGCAATGGCTCGAAGTTCAGTTATGGCATCGAAGTTGACGTTCACATCAAATTTGCTCGTTGGTGACTCTCATTCACCAGTGGATGCCTACAACGAAGGCGTCTCTGACGTTTTGATAAGTGGGCATCCGCTTATCAATTTGTCGCGCAATTCGGTTCAAGTTCCAGTTTCGGCTACAACGATATCAATCATTTCAAATGTCCCCAAAATCCAAACTATTTATTTAGATGCAGCCACTTTGAGTGCAATCTACAAGGGGACCATCACGATGTGGGATGACGCTCGAATAAAAGCAATGAATAAGTTGGTGAAGCTACCGCACCTAAGGATTCGGGTTCACTATCAGTCAGGTGACTCCGACACCTCGAAAACGTTTTTTGATTTCTTAGACCAAACCACTAATGACTCATGGACCACCACTAGCGGCGTGATAACTCATGGGTTAGGCGAGGAGATGGCTTTAGGCGTTGCACACGACAGTGGCGCTGATTTAGTTACTGCCATGGTCTTAGATCCATATTCATTGGGTTTCGTCCAAACTCACGACGTGGCAACAGGTGTGAACGTCGCTGCTATAAAGAATGCCGCAGGTGGATTTATGAAGCCTTCGGTTGCGGCTGGTTCTATATTCCTAAAAGGTACTGGCGTATTGACTCCATCATCAGCAGTTATGGGAACCTATGAAATCGACTACACAAGGAGAGTTAAGAATGCTTACCCACTTACTCATTTGGTTTACTTGAACGCACCGATAGACTCCTCACCAGTTAAAATCCAAGGCAAACAACTGTTGACCTGCTTAAACAAGTATCTGTCATCAAATCCAAACATTTTCGATCTAACGGCACACATCCCGCTACCAGTAAGACTGATAGCGTCTGCCAAAATACAAATCGAGTCGATCTCTTAGGTGCATCACTTGCAAAGCTTGCGCTGACTGAAAGTCATAAAGAAAGAAACATCGCAGTGGAAGTTACTGGCCTGTCTGCTGGAACTACGTCAACCGGATCGCTTTCACTTAGTACGGCTCGCGTTAAGTTAACTGTAACACTTTGTACAGATGAAAGTTTGATTACGAAGTATTTTGTGCGCGCAGTTGCAAAAAACTCTACAAAACACGTGACAGTCAAAAATCAGGGTCTCATTTTTTCTCTCAAGTTTGCAAAACAGCAACACTCAGTACCGTGAACCACTAGTTAATTATTTATTAACACTTTCTAAATTATGTTCAGAAAACCTTGAAACGTGACGCCAGAGTGGATTTTCGGTGAATGAAATTCAGGCATTCGGATAAAATTGTGTCGAGAGGTCGGGGTGTTTACATGCAAACAAAGGAGAAGAACAAAACAACAGTTCTAAAGTTTTTTAGCGCTGTTGTGGTATTTGTTCTGTCCTTTAACGCCACCGGCTCAATCGCACATGCGGATGAACCTGATACTGAAATAGTTTCGTGTTCCACGAGTGGGTGGATCACAATTCAGAACAACATACTTGTTACAAATGATTTTTGTTTCGGAAGCGTGGAGTTACCGCTATATGTAGCCGAGATTGCTGATCTAGCGTTTACAAACGCATCAGGTCTAACTGGCATTACTTTTGAACCAAATTCTGTGCTCACAAAAATTGGTTCCAAAGCCTTCCAAGGTACTGGAATCACTGAAATCACAATCCCAGCCAGTGTTACTTCAATTGGTAGCGAAGCATTCGCAGACCTTGCTGATCTAGTTCACGTGTCAATTGCTGCTGATTCTCAGCTAGAAATAATTGGCTCCGGTGCCTTCAAGTCGACCGGAATTACTGATATCACTATTCCTGACAGCACTACTTCAATTGGTAGCGAAGCCTTTGCAAACATATCCGGTCTAACTTTTGTAATTCTTGATAGTGGTTCGAGTGAGACTGAAGCTGAATTGACGACCATTGGTGCGCGTGCATTCAATGGCTCTGGCCTTACTGAAATCAGCATCCCAGCAAGTGTTACTTCAATTGGCGATCAGGCCTTTGCGAACTCAGAGTCCTTAGAGAAGTTTTATTTCCTCGGTGACGCACCACTTGTTGGACAGGATGCTTTTCTTCAAGTTAGCGAGATTGCAGAAGGCGTAGTTTTGTGGACTGCTAACGGGTTTGTCGCTGGCGAAAACTGGAACGGTTTGCAGATTGTAATTTTTGGAGCCACTCCTTGTTCAAATTCCGGATTCGTTTTAACCGTAGATAGTGAAATAACCAACAACTACGGCTGTGCTGGTGACCTAGAAATTCCAAGTGATGTCGCAGCTATTGGTCCAGGCGCTTTTCTTGGTGCTGATTTGTTAGAAACAATTTCTTATGCGGATGAATCGAGTTTGGCTGTTATTCAGGAGCGGGCTTTTGCTAACTCTGGTCTTACTTCGGTTTCCTTACCAGCAAGCGTTGTTTCCATTGGAAATCAGTCGTTTGCAAACACTTCTGCTCTAACTTCGATCACATTTGACCCAGAATCCACCTTGACAACCATTGGCTCTGGCGCATTCAATTACTCCGGCCTAATTGAATTCACAGTCCCCTCCACCGTTACCTCGATAGGTGATGAAGCATTCGGCCACACCGCTGACCTAACTGCGATCTCCTTTGACATTGGCTCGAACGAAACTGGATCGACCCTTGAGTCAATCGGCGCGGGCGCGTTTAATTCTTCCGGACTGGCTGAAATAAATATCCCAGTCAGTGTTACAACAATTGGTGATTTGGTATTTGCGAACACTTCGGCTCTAACTGCGATCACGTTTGGTTCTGAGGAGACTGCTTCCAAGCTGGCCACCATAGGTGCCAGTGCATTTAGTAGCTCCGGACTAACTTCCATTGATTTACCAGCTAGTGTCACAACAATTGGCGATCAATCATTTGCATCTACCTATGATTTAACTAGCGTCAATTTTGCCCTAGATTCAAATTTGTCGTCAATTGGCGCGGGCGCGTTCAACTACTCCGGAATCAGTGGAATAACCATCCCGGCCAGTGTGACAACAATTGGCTATCAGGCATTCGGATTCACATCTAATTTAACTAGCTTCAACTTCGCCCCAGGTTCAACTTTGGAAACCATAGGCCCTAATGCATTTAGTTACTCCGGAATTACTTCACTTATGATTCCAGCAGGTGTTACTACCATTAGCGATCAAGCTTTTATAAACCAATCAGACTTAACTTTGGTCTCGTTTGAGGCCGGATCTAATTTAGCGACTATTGGTGTTAGCGCATTTGCAGGCACTGGAATTACAGAAATCACGATCCCAGCAAGTGTTGCCACTATTAGTGATCAAGCTTTCGCGAACACATTTGACTTAACTACTTTCAACTTCGCTCCAGATTCAACACTGGAAACAATTGGAGCCAACGTATTTAGTTACTCTGGAATTACAGAAATCACGATTCCAGCAAGTGTTACTACAATTAGGGATCAAGCTTTTGCGAACACATTTGACTTAACTATTTTCAACTTCGCTCCAAATTCAACATTGGAATCGATTGGCGCCAACGTATTTAGTTTTTCGGGAATCACGGAAATCACGATTCCAGCAAGTGTTACCACAATTAGTGATCAAGCTTTTGCGAACATGAGGTACCTAAAGAGCTTGGGAGTAACTTCAGGTAGCGACAGCTTCGTAAGTGACTCGGGCGTTTTGTTTAATTCTGATCAAACTGTATTGCTGCTATATCCACTTGGCTCAGAGGATCCACCAGACTCGAGCGAAAGAACGTATTCCGTTCCAAGCCAGGTCACTGAAATTGCCGATGGTGCTTTCAGAGGAATTTACAAGAACACTGCGATTGTTTTTCCTGAAGATTCCACCCTTGAAAAAATTGGTGCTGGTGCATTCAACAACGCAGGGATTACTGAAATCAATATTCCAGCAACAGTCACCACAATCGGTGACCAAGCATTTGCGAATGCTTCCTTGCTGACAAGTGTCACATTTAGTGCGGAGTCAATTCTAGAAACAATCGGTGAATACGCCTTTGCAAATACAAGCATTTCGTCAATCAACATTCCAGAAAGTGTCACATCGATTGGCAAGAGTGCATTTGAAGATGTCACCACACTGCAAACCGTCAGCCTAACGGCGGGTAGTCAACTTTCAACGATTGGCGATAACGCGTTCCATAATGCCTTTCAAATAACATCAATGAATATCCCAGCAAGTGTTACGTCAATCGGCGATGAGGCATTTGCAAATGCAACGTCTCTTGCTACGGTCACAATCGGTGCTGAATCAGCGCTTGAAACAATCGGGGACTCTGCTTTTGCAAACACTAAGATAGCGTCATTTGTTATCCCAAGTGGCGTCACAGAGATTAACAACTTCACATTTAGTGGTGCTAATTCACTAACTACAGTCATTATCCCAAGTAGCGTCACGAGCATTGGTGATGGTGCTTTCGAAGACGCTTATTCATTAACTTCGATAACAATTCCAAGTAGCGTCACGAGCATTGGTGATGGTGCTTTCAATTTCACGACTTCGCTAACGAAGTTCTATTTCTTAGGTAACGCTCCGAGTGGCGATTCAAATTTTGAAGGCTTAGCTGTTAACGCAACTGCATACAAATCAGCGACTGCAACTGGATTTACTGGAGCGACTTGGAGAGGACTAAAAGTTCAACTGGGAATTTTTTCAGTTGCCTTTGATTCACAAGGTGGTTCAGCTGTGGCGAGTCAAGCCTTGTTTTTCGGCATCCCACTAGCGGCTGCACCTGTGCCCCCTACTCGAACCGCATTCGTATTTGCTGGCTGGTCAGAGACAACGTCCGGAGCGTCGATACGTTTCCCTTACAGCCCGAGCACTTATTCCAGTAAAACGCTGTATGCCAAGTGGATTCAAAAAGCTGCGGTCACTGCGACGAAACCTACTATTTCGGGTAAGGCTGCTTCCACAAAGACTGGAACCAACAAGTTAACCGTTAAGCCTGGCGTATGGACAGGAATTCCAGCGCCAACATTTACCTACCAGTGGTACACCTGCACAGTTCAGATCAAGGTCATGACTCCAACAATTCCAAAAACCTGCACACTAATTAAGGGACAAACGAAAAACTTACTTCCAGTTGTAACTGCTTATAAAGGCAAGTTCCTTGCAGCGTCAGTGATTGGCACTAGTGCGGGCACTACTCCGACTTCCTACTTGACCGTAAGTACAGCCAAGGTAACTTAAAGATTCCGTCTTCTAGCTCATCACATAGTTGGTGCTAGATTACGTTTCAGCAACAGTGATTTGTTGGAGAGGTCAGAATGGAAAACCAAGGTAAGAAGTCCTTCTGGAGTGTAAAAACTGGCGTAATAGCAATGCTGCTAGCCCCACTCTTTGCGTTATCTCCATTCATAGTGGCGTGGCCTCTTGCTCGAGTCTTTTGTGGGCCTGATGCAAATGAAGGAAATTGCGGCTTCGCAGCCCTACCTTGGCTGATGATCCTTACACTTCCCGCTGGGGCACTTTTGTTCATTGTTGGATTAGTTGTTCTAATCGTGTCCTTGGCTAAGAAAAAAGACTAGTTAAACCAACGTTTTAGTTGCAGAACTTCGTGAAGCCAAGTGCTCGCACTGTTTCATCCGACCTTGCTTTTGCCTGCTCTAGGCGCTTTTTGGTTTCACCAAAGTATTCACCAGTCGCAAGAGCTTTGTTCACATCTATAACTCGCACCGGACGATTGTCACGAATTAGTGTTGGTGTTTCTTGCACGCAGGAAAGCGAAAACTTTCCAGACGAATCTTCAGCAAATTCCCAACGGGTAACTAAGCCTTCGGATTTTATGGTCGTTGGTTCGCGATGCGCTGCGACAAAGTTTCCATGACTATAGGCAATAAGAGTGGTACCGATTTGAGTTATTGGCTGCACAGAATGACTATGTGACCCATCTATTAAATCTATTACTCCAGAATCTGCAAGTTGCTGCGCAACCGAAGTCTGAAAATCATTTGCCTTATTGGTGTATTCCGCACCCCAATGCAATTTGGTAATTACTATCTCTGCCCCTTGAGACCTTGCTAACTTTGCCTCAGCAATTATTGCCTCAGGCTCAATCAAATTTGCGCTCCAGGCTTTATCGGAATCTCGTTCAAAACCATTAAAACCATATGTGTAAGAAAGAATTGCGACTTTAACAACACCATTTGCAGTTTCCACATCCATAATTAACGGCTTGCTTGCAGCTTCGGCTGAAACTGCCGTACCAGTGTGTGGAATGCCGGCTGCATCTAGGGTTTCAATGGTTCTGGTGATCCCAGAAAAACCTTGATCCAAACTGTGGTTGGAAGCGGTACCGCACATATCAAAGCCAAGTTTGGTTATCGCATCTGTAATCTGTGGTGGTGCATTAAAGGTTGGATAACCCTGGTAACCAACATCTAGTTTGGCCAACGGTGTTTCTAAATGACAAAGCGCGAGATCAGCCGAACTAATCACAGGTTCTAAGTCAGCAAACTGCGGGAAGAAATCCCAGTTTCCATCTGTGCCATCCGCTTTAGCCTGTGCCCAAAGCCTTTCATGCAACAAAATGTCGCCACTTGAAACGATCGAAATTGTGCGAAGTTTTGGAGTTGGGCTCGCACTTGGAGAAGGCAGAGTTGAAGTGCTTGCTTGCGGGGTTTTCGCATCATCGTTACTGGTCAGCCAAACTCCACCACCTACAGCTACTGAGATAGCAAGAACAAGAATCCCGATTCTGGTTAATGAACGCATCTTTATATCCCTGCTAGCTAAATTCCAAAGTAACGGTCAACCCAATAACTTTTTTGATTACCGCAACTAGCGATTCGGAAGACGCGTTTGAGACTGCACTCTTAAGGTCATGGCCATCTGGAAATTTTGTTGCATCTGAAAAATCTAGAGTTAAAGTTCCATTGGTCAAATTTGCTAACCGGGCATCAAAAAACACAAGCCAAGCAACGCGGTTGGTTGCTTCTAGTTCGTCCAGAACTTCGTTCCAACGACCCTTAAGTTCCAGAAGGTCCATTATTCAACTGGCGCGTGCGTGCCGGGATCTTCAAAGCCAGCTTCTCGATGCGCGCCATCG
The DNA here is from genome assembly GCA_947491175.1 of Actinomycetota bacterium. Lineage (GTDB taxonomy): Bacteria > Actinomycetota > Actinomycetes > S36-B12 > UBA5976 > UBA5976. The sequence continues at coordinate 1,829 of CANLIF010000032.1, read as the reverse complement.
CAAAATGGCTTATCTTTTGAATGACCACAACGACATAGCGAGAACGTTTCTTTGTCACTAATTACATTTCCATCGGCGCCGATCATCGTTGCACCATTTACTCGCAACGATCCATTGGCTCGGACTGTAATGGTTGGCTTTTCTTCAGACATTGCGTCTCATTTCCCTCGGTGTTGATTCGACTTTAAAGCCACAGTGGTGGTTTGCCAAGTGGTGAACCATCAGACGTCACAAGTTTGTCGTCTGGTTCACGACCCATTAACCAAGCGGCCAGACTTTGCGGTGTTCCAAAGATGTCCACCATGCCATTTTGATCACCAGTCCAGGTGTGGTCACCTGCAATTAAAAGTCGAAAACTTACTCGCTCTTTGCGTTTTCCAGCACTTACGCTTTTCAAAGTTTTGATTGAGAAATCGAACGTCCAGTCATTGGATTTATAGTCAAGTCCCAGGTCGACGAGGTGAACTAGAAGTTCACGCTCTCGCAGGGTTGTGATTTCATGGGGATGCACATGGGATCCATTACCCAGCACTACTTCATCACTGAGCAAAGGCCCTGTCATAAGGCGTTCAAGATTAGCTGCGAACACTTTCGACTGTTCTAGAAAATCAGCAACGATTTCTTTCCCTGGGCGCTTGGCATCATGTTCAATGTCGATCCCGCGCTGTTCGACAGACACATACATATCCTTTTGAACCCCAGTTAGGGCCCAGTCAACCAAGTTTGAAAGGCCGCGCGCGTTGTTAGCCAGATGCGAAAGCACATGTCCCCGTGACCAATCTGGCAGCAGGGAATCGGCGGCAACTTCTTCGTTACTTAGGCTTTCAACAAATTGGGCGACTAATGCCTCCGCGTTTGCTACTTCAACGACTGATGTGATCATGATGTAACCGTACGGCAAATTCTTGTCAGACTTTGCCTGCTGGCTGCATGCCAGCGCAACTTGATTTCCCCTTTGATTATTGAGGAACTAAGGGTTAAGCAGATTCCTCGTCAGAATCGGAAACCAGGCCTAGCTGAGTTTCATGTGTTGCGTACTTTGATTCCCGCAAGTCAACTTCCACTTTTTCTATAGCTGGCAATTCGTCAGTGAACCGTCCAAGTTTCTCAACTGCTTTTGCCTTTGGAATTACGCTGCCGTCAAATGAACCAACAGCGCCGTTGTAAGAGTCAATGGATCGTTTTAGATTGTCGCCAACTTTAGTGAAGTGATTTATGAACGTAATCAAGCGAGTATGTAAGTCACTTGATTCCTTAATCATTTCTTGCGCATTGCGAACCTGGGTATCTTCTTGCCAAAGCATCGCAATGGTATTGAGCGCAATTACAAGAGACGTTGGCGAAGTCAGAATAACTTTTAATTGCGCGGCTTCTTCGATCAAGTTTGGATAAACCTCAAAGGCTGCAGCTAATGAAGATTCCGTCGGGACGAACATAATTACGTAATTTAGAGATTCTTTATCATCGATGTAATTGCGATTGGCGAGTGACTTTATATGTCCCTTAAGCGCAGTTGCATGAGCTTCGATTAAGGCTTTACGGCGATTAGCATCCACTTCCTCGACGGCATCAAAGAATGAATTCATTGGCGCTTTACTGTCAACATAAAGAACTCGATGATTTGGAAGATGAATTGTGATGTCAGGTCGACCAGAACCGGAACCTACTTGTTGTTTTTGTTCATCGAAAGAAACATGTTCAGAAAGGCCGATCATCTCAATAATGCGACGCAACTGAAGTTCGCCCCAACGACCACGCGCATCATTTCGACGCAGTGCGCTAGAAAGATTTGTAGTTTCGGCCCGGAGTGAATCCAATAATCCAGTGGT
>CANLIF010000031.1 GCA_947491175.1 Actinomycetota bacterium | reverse complement strand
TTTACGATTACGAAACTGTCCCCACCCCAAGCAGTGTCAACAGTCAAAGTGCCTAAACCAGGAACTTCCAGTTTGGTATCTAACGTTGCGGCAAATGCTGGAACGTTATGAACTTTAATTTGAGTTGCCTTGCCGTCTTTGCAGGTGGCAAAAACTTCAACTAGGCCAGCTGGCGCTTCCATAAAGAAATGAGTTTCCGGCTCAACCATTGGAACGATTCCAGTTTCCAGAACTACTGTGGCTACACACATTGAATTCGAACCAGACATAAGTGGAGTGTCTTCTGGTTCCATGATTATGAATCCCACAACTGCTCTTGGATCTTTTGGTGGCACCAACATATTTACGTGTCGGAATACCCCGCCGCGTGGTTCATTCAATACAAATTGGCGTAGTTTATTATCGCTTGCAATATACCGAGATTGTTCATACAGGGTCTCACCCGGTGGTGGATTCACTCCACCGACAATCACATCTCCGACTTCACCTTCGGCATGGCAACTGACAACATGAATTGTTTTGATTGATCGCATGGATTCAAGTTTAGGGTTTCAAAACCCTGTAGATACTCGAAACTGTAAATCTAGTGAACGTGAAAATCAAAGGCTTGCGCCATTGCAGCATCGATGGCCTTTAGTGCAAGTTCAACCCTGGTTTCAACCGTGCCATCTAGCGCCATCCAAGATCTTCCAGTGCTGATCAGATCATCCTCAAACTCGCGAGTCATTGAAATCCGTAGTTCCTCTGAGTCTCTGATCTTGTCTTGCACAAACGGGACACCATCAGGTTGCGTTACAAAATAAATTCGGTTTTGGGAATCACCTGGCATTGGAAGCGCAGCTTTTTCACCTAAGTAACGTCGCTCCCAAATGATTGTGGCGAATACATCGGTGTCGCAGCACACAACAGGCCCACCAGTTCGAGCGGCTACGTCTTCAAGTTGTTGTTGCACAATCGCGATTTCAACAAAGTCATTAATCGTCCACGGCACGGCATACTCGCTGAGACCCATGGCTTCAGCTTGTTCTTTCTTTCGCATAGTTAGATCGCGTCCATATTCGCGGATCCAGTTAGTCGTCGAGAAATTACCGTTTCGCTTCATTAACTCAGCCTGGACAGCCAAAGTTGTTGTTGTCGTTCCAGTTGATTCGGCGCCGATAAACACCGCACGAATTGCCAGTAGTTCCCTGGAACCTGGGCCTAGCAAATGCCAGTTACCAATTAAGTTATCGCGAATCTGAGTTGAGGAAACGGGTACCTGGGTGCGCTCTGGATCAAAACTGTGGTGATGCAGACCAAGTAGCTTGGCAAAATCATCACCATTGTTTTCAGATGTAACCAAAAGATCAACTGGTGGAGTATGACGCAAGTGCGCTTCGATCACGCGAGCGTTTGATTTTGCGATTGCACTATCGCCCGGGTTGTAAGGAGTTGACTCGTAACCATGAACGATGGTCATTGCTGCTTCGGGAACGCCTTCGGCAACGCAGTCTTGCAGAAGTGCTCGGGCTCGGTCGTTGGCAGCTAACCGATCATGCGGTGCAGCCAATACAACTACGACTACATGATCACGTTTTTCAATGGCCGATTTAATGAGCTTCACATGACCCATGTGAGGTGGATTAAATGTTCCAGTTACAAGTGCGGCCGGCATCTTCAAAGCCTATCTGGATTTATAGTCACGAGAAAATGTCCCTAATTCGAGACGAGTAAGAGTTTTCCAGTGGTTTTGCGCGCTGCTAAATCAGTATGCGCTTCTTTTGCCTGATCTAAAGCGTAAGTTTTGCCGATTGCAAAGTTAAGTTTTCCAGCCTGATGCCCTGCAAAGATTTCATCTGCTCGCCACTGCATTTCGCCAGGACCGACAATGTAATCCGCCAAAGTTGGCCGCGTAACAAAAAGTGAACCCATTCGACTCAAAGCCTGCAGGTCAAATGGGGGAACCATGCCACTAGCGCCACCAAAAAGCGCCATCATGCCGCGTCGTTTAAGTGATGCGAGGCTGCCATCAAAAGTAGTGAGTCCTACGCCGTCATACACAACGTCTACGCCAATTCCATTTGTAAGTTCTTTCGCTTTACTGGCAACATCTTCCGTGTCATACCTAATGACATGGCTAGCGCCCGCTTGGCGAGCAATTTCAGCTTTTTCCGAATTAGATGCAGTTCCAATAACGGTTGCGCCACGGCTGTAAATCATTTGGCAAAGAAGTTGTCCAACGCCACCAGCAGCAGCGTGTACTAGGGCGGTATCCCCTGGCTTTACGGCATACAACGAAGTAACTAAATAATGAGCCGTCATACCTTGTAACATCGCAGCGCATGCAACATCTAGTGCTACACCATCTGGAACTTTTACAACTGATGTGGCATTCACAGCATGAACTTGTGAATAACTTCCTAGCAATGATGGCCAAGCGACTTTGTCACCAAGCGCAAAGCCAGTTACAGCCGAACCAACTTCGATAACAACGCCGCTACCTTCAAGCCCTGGTACATATGGGCTTGGCATTGGGTAAATACCTTGGCGTTGATAAATGTCGATGAAGTTGACGCCACTAAATGCCAACTCGACCAATAGCTGATTTGCGCCACAAACTGGAACAGGTAGATCAGTTACCTTTAGGACCTCTGGTCCGCCGGGCTGATCTACCTGTATCGCAAGCATTAAGTTAACGTCCTGCAGTGCCTTCAACATAGTCGTTGTCACCGGTCTTAACCCATGACATCAACTTACGTAAATCGCGGCCAACAGCTTCGATTGGATGCTGTTCCGCCTTAGTGCGAAGAGACTTAAATTCTGGTGCACCTGCATCTTGGTCATCAATAAAGCGTTGTGCAAACTTGCCCTGTTGAATGTCAGTTAGCACAGCTTTCATTTCTGCTTTAACTGAAGAATTGATAATACGTGGACCGGAAACGTAATCGCCGTATTCAGCGGTGTCAGAAACACTCCAACGTTGCTTTGCAATTCCACCTTCGTACATCAAGTCAACAATTAGCTTCAACTCGTGAAGGCACTCGAAGTATGCAACCTCTGGTTGGTATCCCGCTTCAACAAGAGTTTCAAAACCTGCTTGAACTAATGCTGATGCGCCACCACAAAGTACGGCCTGCTCACCAAATAGATCGGTTTCGGTTTCTTCTGTGAATGTGGTCTTGATTCCACCGGCGCGAAGTGCGCCGATACCTGCGGCATAAGAAAGTGCAAGTGCCCAAGCGGCGCCTGATGCATCTTGTTCAACCGCAACAATGGCTGGAACACCTCGGCCAGCTACGTACTCGCGACGAACTAAGTGTCCTGGTCCCTTTGGGGCAACCATGCAAACGTCGACGTTGGCTGGTGGAGTGATGTAACCAAAACGGATATTAAAACCATGTGCGAAGAAAAGTGCATCGCCAGACTTTAGATTTGGTTCAACAGATTCGGCATAAACTTTGCGAGCAACGTGGTCTGGAACTAACATCATGATGACATCGGCTTCAGCTGCTGCTGTTGCTGGATCTACCACGCGTAGTCCTTCGGATTCAGCCTTGGCCTTGCTCTTGGAGCCATCAGCAAGTCCAACACGGACGTCTACGCCACTGTCGCGCAAACTAAGTGCATGGGCATGGCCCTGGCTTCCATAACCAATAACGGCTACTTTGCGACCTTGAATAATTGATAGGTCTGCATCATCTTCGTAAAACAATTCGGCCACTGGGCTCTCCTATTTCGCTAGTTTGGTAAGTCTGTCAGATTCTTTGGATTGTGTGAATTTCTATTGGGAACGATCTGGATTCTTGCTGGAACGCTCGGCAATCGAGCGACCACCGCGGGCAAGTGCCACAACGCCAGACTGCACAATTTCCTTGATCCCATGAGGTGCAAGGACATTCAAGAATGCCTCTAACTTGTCTCTGGAGCCAGTCGCCTCGATAGTTACCGCGTCACCGCTGACATCGACAACTTTGGCGCGAAATAGCTCAACGAGTTCCAGTACCTTGCTGCGGGTGTGATCGTCAGCTTTAACTTTGATCAGCATCAGCTCTCGGGCAATTGCCGTGTCATCATCAAGTTCAACAATCTTTAGCACGTTGATCAATTTGTTTAGCTGCTTAGTAACTTGCTCAAGTGCATGTAGATCTACGTTAACTACTACTGTCATGCGGGAAACGCCTTCAGTTTCGGTAGTTCCTACTGCCAAAGATTCGATGTTGTAGCCACGACGGGAAAAGAGCGCGGATATTCGGGCAAGTACACCCGGTTGATCCTGAACCAAAATAGAAAGAGTATGACGTGCCATTTTTAGTCGTCCCCTCTTTCCCATTGTGGTGCTAGATCTCGAGCAAATTGAATTTCATCATTGCCAGTTCCAGCAGCAACCATTGGCCAAACCATTGCGTCGCGATGAACCTGGAAATCAATTACGACAGGGGCGTCGTTTGTTTCCATTGACTTTTCAATTGCCTTGTCGACTTCTTCGGCTTTTGTTACCCGAATTCCATGGCAACCATAAGCATCAGCAAGCTTTACAAAGTCAGGAATGGAATGCGACTGCAAATCGGTGTTGCTATAACGCTCGTTATAGAACAAGTTTTGCCATTGGCGAACCATGCCAAGAGATGCGTTATTAATAAGCGCAACCTTGATTGGAATGTCATTAATTGTGCAGGTAGCTAATTCTTGATTTGTCATCTGGAAACAGCCATCACCATCAATTGCCCAAACGGTTTTGTCGGGTGCGCCGACTTTGGCACCCATCGCAGCTGGAATTGAATAACCCATAGTTCCCAAACCGCCACTGTTGAGCCAAGTGTTTGGATTTTCGTATCCAATGAATTGTGCAGCCCACATCTGGTGCTGACCAACGCCTGCGGTGTAGATCGCTTCTGGTCCTGCGATTTTGCCAAGACGTTCAATTACGTATTGTGGCGAAAGTGTGCCATCGGAAGGTGTGTCATATCCAAGTGGATAAGTTTCGCGCCAGTGATTAAGCGTGATCCACCAAGCTGTTAAGTCAGCACGATTTCCGGCATCAAACTCTGCAGTAACTGCCGGAATAAGTTGAGCAATTGCTTCCCGAACATCCGAAACAATTGGAATATCTGCGTAGCGATTCTTGCCAATTTCAGCCGGGTCAATGTCGATGTGAATGACTTTAGATTTTGGTGAGAATGATTCAAGTTTTCCAGTCACGCGATCATCAAAGCGAGCACCAAGAACAATTAGCAGATCAGATTTTTGCAATGCGCCAACTGCGCCAACTGTTCCGTGCATGCCCGGCATTCCCATGTGTTGCTTATGTGAATCAGGGAATGCACCGCGCGCCATCAAAGTTGTAACGACCGGAATTCCAGTTAGTTCTGCCAGCTGTCTAAGTTCCCTGTGGGCCTGGGAGCGAATCACGCCACCGCCAACATAGAAGACTGGTCGGTGAGCATCAACAATCATGCGTGCTGCTTCTTTGATCTGTCGACCATGAGGCTTGGTAGTTGGTTTGTAACCAGGTAGATCAATATTCGTTGGCCAAACAAACTCAGCACTGGCTTGCAAGGCATCCTTGGTGATGTCTACAAGTACTGGACCAGGTCGACCAGTACTAGCAAGGTGAAAAGCTTCCTTGATTGCGCGCGGTATATCTTCAGCGCGTGTTACTAAGTAGTTGTGTTTTGTGATTGGCATTGTGATGCCACGAATGTCTGCTTCTTGAAAGGCATCTGAGCCAATTGCCGCACTTGGCACCTGGCCTGTTATTGCAACCATAGGAACTGAGTCCATGTGAGCATCTGCGATTGGGGTAACCAAGTTTGTCGCACCTGGCCCACTTGTTGCCATGCAAACACCTACGCGGTTGCTTGCTGCGGCATAACCTTCGGCAGCATGTCCAGCGCCTTGTTCATGGCGCACCAAAATATGTCGAACAGTTGGGGAATCCATTAGTGGGTCATAGACCGGAAGGATCGCACCGCCAGGGATACCGAAAACAACTTCGACATCAGCGTGTTCCAGAGATTTAACTAGGCTCTCGGCGCCTGTTATATGTTGCGACATGCTCTTGCTCCTTGATCTACCGAAGGATCGCTTCGATGTAAATTTCATCGTTGGCTGGTCTTAGGTGACATCACTGCTGCGCCAAAGGCTTGTAACAGAAGTTGCGCCCGATTCGCTCGTAGCTCCTCGATTGCATCACCACCACCGATGAAGGTGTTGCTAATTCCACCACCTTAACGCGGATAAGTCACATGCGTCATATCCCGTGAGACGGATGTCCACATTTTGAGATTTGATATCAGCCCAAATCAGGCATCCCACTGGGCGCTCCAACGATCTGGGCAATACCTTTGAAGTAGTAGATTCAGAAGTTTTTAGGCTGAAATCAAGGGTCGGAGGGCACTGGCAATGACTAAATTCGTTTACGACTTTTCCGAGGGCGATAAAGACCAAAAAGATCTACTCGGCGGCAAGGGCGCTAACTTGGCCGAAATGACCAAACTAGGACTGCCAGTTCCGCCGGGATTCACGATTTCAACCGAAGCCTGTCGTGAATACCTCGTTGCCGGCGTGGAACCAGCTGCTCTGCGGGTTGAAGTGACTATGGCACTTCGCAGACTTGAAGATGCACTCGGGAAAAGACTTGGCGATAGCGACGATCCACTGTTAGTCAGTGTTCGGTCAGGCGCTAAGTTTTCGATGCCAGGCATGATGGAGACGGTTTTAAATGTCGGCCTAAATGACTACTCAGTTAATGGCCTTATCAAAGTAAGTAACAATGAAAGATTTGCCTGGGATTCCTACCGGCGATTAATTCAGATGTTTGGCAAAACAGTTTTGGATATCGAAGGTGAAGTGTTCGCTGATGCACTACAGGCAGCAAATGAAAAAGCTGGGGTCACTACCGAAGTTGACTTAACAGCTGAACAGTTAAAAGAAGTTGTTGGCGACTTCAAGGTGATCATTCGAGAGCACAGTGGGCGGGATTTCCCACAGGATCCAAGGGAACAACTTGACCTTGCTACCCGAGCTGTTTTCAATTCCTGGAATACTTCCCGCGCTCGCTTGTACCGCAGGCGCGAGAGAATCTCTGACGACCTAGGGACCGCAGTAAACATTTGCTCAATGGTCTTTGGAAACTTGGGTGAAACTTCTGGAACTGGTGTTGCCTTCACTCGCGATCCAGCATCTGGAAAACCTGGAGCTTATGGTGATTACTTGCCTAACGCTCAAGGCGAAGATGTGGTTGCTGGAATTCGAAATACTTTTAGTCTCGATGAGTTAAATCGAAAAGACCCAACATCGTTCAATGAACTAATGAAGATTATGCGAAAACTTGAGACTCATTACCGAGATCTATGTGACATCGAATTCACGGTTGAAAAAGGCAAACTTTGGATGTTGCAAACTCGCGTTGGAAAGCGAACCGCTGCTGCAGCATTTCGAATTGCAACTCAACTTGTGGATGAAAGCCTAATCACTATGGATGAGGCACTAATTCGTGTCAATGGTGCCCAACTTGCTCAGCTCATGTTCCCGCAGTTTGATCCGGCAACTGCATCGACAGTGGTGGCCACTGGAATGGCAGCATCTCCAGGCGCTGCTGTTGGTAAGGCAGTGTTTGATTCCGCCACAGCAGTTAAGTGGGCGCAGCAAGGTGAGCGAGTTGTTCTTGTTAGGCGCGAAACTAATCCAGATGATCTAGAAGGAATGATCGCAGCAACCGGAATCTTGACGGCTCGTGGTGGCAAGACATCGCACGCAGCAGTAGTGGCGCGTGGCATGGGTAAAACTTGCGTTTGTGGCGCTGATGCAATCGATGTATCTCACGCAGAGCGCGCCGCAACTATCGGAAACCTTGTCATTAATGAAGGTGACATGATTTCAATCGATGGCTCAACTGGTCACGTTTATCTGGGTGAATTGGCAGTTGTGCCATCACCAGTTTCAAACTACCTAGAAAATGGTCTCGCGGATTCGATTGCAACTGAAGGTAAAGAAACAGTTGCTTTGGTAACTGCGGTTGAGCGAATCCTGAAACATGCAGATTCAGTGCGACGACTAAAAGTGCGAACAAATGCAGATACTGCAGAAGATTCAAAATGGGCCAGGAACTTGGGCGCTGAAGGAATTGGACTTTGCCGCACTGAGCACATGTTCCTAGGCGATCGCCGCGTTTTAATTGAGCGCGTTATCTTGGCAGATAATTCAGATGAGCGAACATCTGCGCTAGAAGCACTCTTACCGATGCAGCAACAAGACTTCGAAGAAATTTTTGAAGCCATGGATTCACTGCCGGTTACGGTTCGCTTACTCGATCCCCCACTCCATGAGTTCCTACCTGACCGCACTGAATTAATGGTTGAGGTTGCATTAGGTAAAGAGCGAAACCAAGACGTTTCACGGCAAGAACTTCTGCTCAGCGCAGTCAATCGATTACATGAATCCAATCCCATGCTGGGGTTACGCGGAGTTCGGCTTGGACTCGTAGTTCCAGGACTATTCCCGATGCAAGTTCGAGCCATCGCGCAAGCTGCGATAACCCGTATGCGTGCTGGTGGTAATCCAATTGTGGAGATCATGATTCCACTTGTTGGATCCGTAATGGAACTTCATCTAATCAGAGATGAAATGGATGTTTTGCTTGCGGAAATTGCTAGGGAAGAAAACATTAAACTGCCATTCTCAATTGGGACAATGATCGAGTTGCCACGAGCAGCTTTGACGGCGCAGCGGATTGCTGAAGCTGCAGAATTCTTCTCATTTGGCACTAATGACTTAACCCAAACCACATGGGGCTTTAGTCGCGATGACGTGGAAGCCTCATTCTTTGCTACTTACTTGGATCGGGGCATCTTTACAGTTTCGCCATTTGAATCATTAGATGTTGACGGAGTTGGTGCACTGATCAAGATCGCAGTCGACAAAGGTCGAGCAACCCGTCCCGATATCAAACTAGGTGTTTGTGGTGAGCATGGTGGCGATCCAGAGTCCATCAAGTTTTTCCATGAAGTTGGATTGGACTATGTATCTTGCTCGCCGTTTAGAGTGCCCGTTGCCCGTCTCGAAGCCGGTCGAGTCAGCGTTTCTTAAGAAACCTGAATCGGTTCTGACTTTGCGATTCTGACTGCAAACCATGCAGCACATGCCGTTGTTATTGGCGTGCTAAGTGCCAAAGCAATCGAACCGACCATGATTAAGGCCAGTTCTTGGGCTACCACTTCATCATTTATCAATCTCGCTAACGGCGGGCTTGCAGCCACAATCAGCATTAAAGTAACAAGCGCTGAACCAACGTAGGCAAATGCAATTGTGTAAATCGAAGATGCGATGTGGTCTCGTCCAATCCGCATGCCACCAAAGAATAACTGACGCCAAGTTGGTTTTTCACTTGCACTCGCAAGTTCCCAGACTGCTGAGCCTTGGGTGACTGTTACATCATTTAAGGCGCCAAATCCAGCAATAACCATGCTGGCAATTAATAGATTCGACAGTTTGACCTGTGATGCGACAGCAGAAAGAACTAAGTCTTCATCTCCAGTTATTCCAGTTAGCCGAAGAATATCCGTTGACCAAAGTGCGCCAATCATGGCAATTGCAGAGCCACAAAGTGTTCCAACAATTGCTGATCCAGTCTTCAAGCTAAATCCGTGAACTAAGTAGAGAACTAAAGCAGTAATCGCCAGGACTACTCCACCCACTGCAAAAACAACTTGTTGTCCCTGGATTAATGAAGGAATCAAGTAGACAATCAGCAAGCCGAAAGTAATCGCTAATCCGATCAAAGCTCTAATGCCACCGAGACCAGCAGTTAATAACAAGACCGCTAAGAAGACTGCGAACAAAACATAGATTCCATTAGTGCGCTCAAAATCATTGAAAATGTAATCATTCCCAGTTTCAACTGGGATAGAAGCAACTGAGACTTTATCCCCAGAGTGGATTCCAAAATCCACAATTGTTGGCTCAACATCGAATTTGGCTATCTCACCAATATTTGGGCCAGTCAATAACTTTGCTGAAATGTGTGCGCACTGAGATGTTGAAAAATTACCTGATGAGTCTTGGGTTGCCCCATTAGAAATACAGTCATACTTTTCAATGGTTTGAACCTCGACTGTGAAGAATTCAGACTGTTCAACGTAGCCAAAAATTCCATCGTCGATTTGCAGATTCTCACCTGGCCAAGAAGTAAAGATTGTAAAAACACCGAGAAAAGTTAATGGCAGCAAAATTGCCAATAGAACTTTGTGGAGCTTTGTTTCCTTTTCTGGATCTATCCACGACGAATCGAGGTCACTTGCCTTCGCATGTGAGTGTCTGTGTGTTCCCACCCTTAGTCGCAGACTGCACCGTTGCTAGCTGAACCAACTAGCTTTACGTATTTGGCTAAGACACCACGATCATATTTGTGCGGAACAGGCTTAAAGTGTTTGCGTCGCTCAACTAGTACTGACTCATCAACAAGTAGATCTAAAGTTCGTTCGCTGATATTGATTCGAACTTTGTCGCCATGTTCAACAAATGCAATCGGACCACCATCAACCGCTTCCGGTGCCACGTGACCTATGCAAAGCCCAGTTGTGCCACCGCTGAATCTGCCGTCAGTGATTAGCATTACGTCTTTACCTAGTCCGGCACCCTTGATAGCGCCAGTAATCATAAGCATTTCGCGCATACCTGGACCGCCCTTTGGTCCTTCGTAACGGATTATTACAACATCGCCAGCTTGAATATCGCCACTTTCAAGTGCATCCATCGCAGCACGTTCGCGTTCATAAACCTTTGCCGGGCCTTCGAAAACATCAACAGGAATTCCAGCCGTTTTGCAAACTGCTCCTTGAGGTGCAAGCGATCCACCCAAAATTGAAATTCCACCGGTACCGCCCATTGGGTTATTCATGGCATGAACAATGTCACCATCAGGATCTGGGGAATCAAGATCAGCTAAGTTCTCAGCCATTGTCTTACCGGTCACAGTTAAGCAATCACCATGCATTAGGCCAGCATCAAGTAGTGCACGCATTACAACTGGTACGCCACCTACACGATCCACATCGCTCATTACGTAGCGACCAAATGGTTTAACGTCAGCGAGCAATGGAACCTTAGACCCGATGCGATGGAAGTCTTCTAAGCGCAAATCAACATTGGCTTCGTGTGCGATGGCAAGCAAGTGAAGCACTGCATTTGTAGATCCGCCAAAAGCCATGACAATTGCGATCGCATTCTCAAGAGATTGCTTGGTAATAATGTCACGAGTTGTAATTCCTTGCGCAATTAAATTAACCACGGCCTCACCAGATGCAATAGCAAAACCGTCACGTCGTCGATCTACAGCTGGTGGCGCAGCTGAACCTGGTAATGACATTCCCATTGCTTCAGCTGCTGAGGCCATGGTGTTCGCGGTGTACATGCCACCACATGCTCCTTCACCTGGGCAGATGGCTCGTTCAATTCGATCCACATCTTCTTCGCTCATGAGTCCACGAGCGCAAGCGCCAACCGCTTCAAAAGCATCAATGATTGTGACATCACGATTGCTGCCATCGGTAAGCGTTACATTGCCAGGAAGAATAGATCCGGCGTACACAAACACGCTTGCAACGTCTAACCGTGCGGCAGCCATCAACATGCCAGGTAATGACTTGTCACAGCCAGCAAAGTTGACCATGCCGTCTAGGCGTTCGGCTTGCATTACGGCTTCTACCGAGTCAGCAATAATTTCACGACTGACTAATGAGAAGTGCATACCTTCATGGCCCATAGAAATGCCGTCAGAAACCGATATTGTTCCAAATTGCATCGGGAAGCCACCAGCCTTGAATACGCCTTCTTTAGATGCTTTTGCCAGGCGTTCAAGTGAGAGATTGCAGGGGGTGATCTCATTCCATGATGACGCAATACCGATCTGGGGTTTAACCCAATCGGCGTCCCCCATTCCTACTGCGCGGAGCATTCCACGAGCTGGGGCACGTTCAATACCGTCGGTTACTTGTCCACTGCGAGGCTTCATGTTTGGCATGCAATAAATCTAACCCAATTATTGAGTTATGACGCACTCGAGTGGCTTGCCAGCCAGCCAAAGGTCAAACTGGCTATGGAT
>CANLIF010000030.1 GCA_947491175.1 Actinomycetota bacterium | reverse complement strand
GTCGGTTCTGCCACTTGGGAAGCGCTCTCTGGTAACCCGCTAATTTCAGAAGTTTGGGATGACGTAGCTGATGTGCCACATGTTCGAATTGGGCAAGCTGCTGACTTAGTAATTGTTGCTCCGGCTACTGCTGATTTACTTTCGCGCGCAGCTAGCGGCGCAGCAAATGATTTACTTACAAATGTTTTATTGACTGCAACTTGTCCAATTGTTTTTGCGCCAGCCATGCATACTGAAATGTGGCTTAACGCAGCAACTCAAGAAAATGTTGCAACACTGAGAGCCCGGGGATCAATCGTGATAGATCCAGCTGATGGCCGACTAACTGGAACAGATAGTGGTCCTGGCCGATTGCCTGAGGCCGAAGAAATTGTTTCGGTAGCGCTAGGAGTTCTAAGTGAACAAGATCTTCTTGGACAAGACGTTGTAATAACTGCAGGTGGAACTCGTGAGTTTTTAGATCCAGTTCGCTTCTTAGGAAATAGCTCTAGCGGCAAGCAAGGTGTGGCATTAGCCGTAGCGGCCCGAGATCGTGGGGCAACGGTCACATTGATTTGCGCTAATGTTTCAGTTTCAATGCCTGCGGGTGTAAAAATTGAAAATGTAATTACTGGTGCTGACATGCACGCAGCGGTCATGAAAGCTTCAATGACCGCTGATGCAATTGTTATGGCAGCAGCAGTTGCAGATTACAAGCCAAAATCAACTCAAACTGCCAAAATGAAAAAATCTGACGATGGCTCATCGCCAACAATTGAATTAGTTCGCACAACAGATATCTTGAGTGATCTAGTAACGCATCGGAATACTTCACACCCAGACCAAGTCATTGTTGGATTTGCTGCCGAAACTGGCGATGATCACGGTTCAGTCCTTGAGCATGGAATGGCTAAATTACAGCGCAAAGGTTGCGACCTCTTGGTCATTAACGAAGTTGGCCCTAATTTAGCTTTCGGCACTGACGACAACGAAGTCACGATATTGACTCGGGAACCTGCCTTACAAGTAACAGTTTCTAAAACTTCAAAGACTCAAATAGCCCATGCCATCTGGGATGCAGTGATAGCGCTACAGCCTTAAGTCGCTCCAACTGCAGATCGCTTGAGTTCTAAAGAGCGCTCTGCAGCAATAGACCAAGCAACTGGCCTAACCGTTTGGTAATTGTCCAGTTGTACCTGCTAAAGTTATTAACTGCGCACCAGGAGCCCCTAAGTATGCGCGCAAGCCACATACTTATTTCCGCTCGAGCAAAGGCAATTACATGTCCGGTCGTTTATTTACTTCTGAATCCGTAACTGAGGGCCATCCAGACAAAATGGCAGATCAGATTTCTGATGCCATCCTTGATGATTTATTAGCCCAAGATCCTAAGAGTCGCGTTGCGGTTGAAACCATGCTTACAACTGGTCAAATCCACGTTGCTGGCGAAGTCACCACAAATGGTTTTGCAGATGTTATGGCACTTGTTCGCACTGTAGTTAATGAAATCGGTTATGACAGCTCTGAAAAAGGTTTCGACGGCAACTCTTGTGGCATCTCGGTTTCGATCGGTGCCCAGTCACCTGATATCGCCCAAGGTGTGGACGATGCCTTCGAAGAGCGAGTTTCTGGATCAGCAGATCCATTAGATCGCCAAGGTGCTGGTGACCAAGGACTTATGTTCGGATATGCATCAGATGACACTCCAGAACTCATGCCGCTGCCAATCACAATTGCTCACCGTCTAGCCGAGCAACTAACTGCAGTTCGTAAGTCTGGCCAGATGGCGTACTTGCGCCCAGATGGCAAGACGCAAGTAACAATCGAATACGACGGAGACCGTCCAGTTCGTCTCGACACTGTTGTAATTTCATCACAGCATGCAGAGAACATTGACCTTGATAAGCAGCTTGCCCCAGAAGTTCGCGCAAATGTTGTTGAGCCAATTTTGGCAAGGTTTGACATTGACGCAACAGACTTCAAATTATTGGTTAACCCAACCGGCAAGTTCGTAGTTGGCGGCCCAATGGGTGACGCTGGCCTAACTGGTCGAAAGATCATCGTTGATACCTACGGTGGTATGGCACGTCATGGTGGCGGAGCGTTCTCTGGAAAAGATCCATCAAAGGTTGACCGTTCAGCAGCGTACGCAATGCGTTGGGTTGCCAAGAATGTTGTAGCTGCTGGACTTGCTGCGCGCTGTGAAGTTCAAGTTGCTTACGCAATTGGTAAAGCCCAGCCAGTTGGCGTTTTCGTAGAAACTTTTGGAACTGGAACAGTGCCAGAAGAAAACATTCGGCAAGCAGTTTTGAAGGTGTTTGATCTTCGTCCAGCTGCAATCATTGCGGACCTAGAACTTCTAAACACCAACGTTGTTAAGTACCGCCCAACTGCGGCTTACGGACACTTCGGTCGCCCAGGTTTCACTTGGGAACGCACGGATCGCGCTGAAGCACTTAAGGCGGCAATTTAGTATCAAGTTGTTAGTAAAAGGCCAGGCGGCAATGCCTGGCCTTTTACTTTGCATTGATGTCAGATAAGAGTGAAAGACTAGATCCGTGAGTGACGATCAACTTAGTCTGGTCCCAGGCAAAAAGCAGCGAGTGAAGGCTGAAGTTCCTATTGCGAAAAACGCCCCAGTTGCCCACGTAGTTATTGATAGTCCGTTACCGCATTTAGATCGGGTATTCGATTATGCAGTTCCAGAAAAATTGTCAGAAATTGCTAAGCCAGGAGTGCGAGTTCGAGTTAGGTTTGCGGGCAAGCTAACAGATGGCTGGTTAATCTCACGTTCTGATCAGAGCGAACACCCTGGAACACTGGCTGCATTAACTAATGTGATTTCACCTGAAGTTTCATTAATCCCGGAAATTCTTGAACTGGCAAAGACAGTCGCAGCTCGACAGGCAGGAACTCTTTCTGATGTATTGCGCAGTGCGATCCCTAATCGTCATGCAACTGCTGAAGCAACCGAGTTTTCACCGAAAGTAAATGTTCCAGATTCTGAAGCGGCAGCTTGGGCCGACTATGTTGGTGGATCGGCACTTATCAAACGAACCATTGCAGGTGAGGCGCCGCGAGCCATAGTTACTACTGGCAGTGACGATCCAGCAAAGTTGCTTGCTCAATTTGCAATCACCGTTTCTGCTAGTGACGCCAAGGTAGTAGTTGTAGTCCCAGATCGGGCTGCGATAGATCGTGTTGTTGCAGTGCTTCATAAACACGGTTGCCCAAAATCTGCAGTTGCCATACTCGCCGCCGACGATGGGCCAGCCCAGAGATATCGCAACTGGCTTTCAGTACTGCGAGGCGCTGCCAGCATTGTGGTTGGAACTCGCTCTGCCGTGTTTGCCCCGATCAATGATTTGAAGGCAATTTGCGTTTGGGACGACTGGAATGAAACTTTGTCAGATCCACAAGCTCCGTATTGGCATGCACGTGATGTTGCCGTTCTTCGTAGCGCCCAACAACAAACTGCACTTGTTTTTATCGGCGCCACAATGTCGGTGGAAACTTGCGCCTTGATGCCATGGCTTGCACATGTTGCAAAAAGTAGAGATCAACTGAGAAATGAATCTCCTAAAGTTCGCAGTGCCCTTGACGAAGCTGGCGCAAAGATTAATCCAGCTGCCAGTGCATCACGAATTCCTTCGGCGGTTATGCAAGGCATGAAGTCCGCGCTAACTAAAGGCCCAGTTTTAGTTTTAGTTTCCAGACTCGGTTACTCACCTCGGATATTGTGCGATACCTGCAGAACCTCAGCTCTTTGCTCGGCGTGTAACGGACCATTGATGCAAACTGCTCGAACAAGTGCGCCAGCCTGCAATTTGTGTGGACATATTGAAATCCTTTGGAGTTGCAAAAAATGCAAAGGAACTTCAATTCGCGCCGCAGCTGTTGGCAGCGAACGAACTGCCGAAGAACTTGGTCGAGCATTCCCAGGTATTCCAGTTAGGTCTTCAACTTCAGATCACATTTTGCGAACTGTTGACTCTCGTCCCGCGATCGTTGTGGCTACCGCGGGAGCTGCTCCAATTGCGCAAGGTGGTTACGCTGCTGCAATTTTGCTCGATGGTAATTCCATGTTGGCAAGACCTGAGTTGAGCGCGACTCAGGAAACCTTTGCAAAATGGAATGAATGCGCATCCCTAGTAAGACCTGACGGGGAAGTGATTGTGGTTGCTGACTCTGAGCATCCCGCAGTTCAGGCTTTGATTCGGCACGACCCAGCTGGCTTTGCTCAACGCGAACTTGAACAGCGAGTTCAGGTTTCGCTGCCACCTACAGTTCGACTTGCCGCGCTAACTGGTGATCAAGTTGATGTCGATGAAGCCATGGCGATGTTAAATCTAAGTCCAGAAACTTTAGTTCGTGGCCCTGTGCCTGGAAGAGAAAATCAAGTTCGCATGTTGATCTCTTGCGATCGCAAGCTTGGCACTGACCTAGCGGCGCAACTAAAGGCAATGACGGCTGGTCGAAGCGCTAAACACAAGGGCGGTTCGGTAAACGTTCGGATTGACCCGATAAACCTCTAAACTTGCATAAAGCAAAGCGCATTGAAGAAGGTGTCACATGTCAGTAAAGCCCGTTAGGTTGTTTGGCGATCCAGTATTGACCACACCTGCACTCGAAGTGACAACCTTTGATAAAGAACTTCGCCAATTAGTAGCTGACTTAACCATGACTATGCAAGAAGCCCCAGGTGTTGGACTAGCGGCGCCCCAGATTGGCGTTTCCTTGCGAGTTTTTACTTACGATGTTGATGACGAAGTTGGCCACCTAATCAATCCTGTACTTGATCTTTCCGATGAAGAACAAGACGGTGAAGAAGGATGCCTTTCAATTCCAGGACTAACTTTTGATACTAAGCGCGCGATGAATGTGGTTGCCAAAGGCATGAACATGTATGGCGAGCCAGTGACAATAATCGGCACCGACTTACTATCCCGTTGCGTACAACATGAGACAGACCACTTAGACGGCATTTTGTTTATTGACCGGCTAGATACTGAAGCCCGTAAAGAAGCTATGAAGGCTATTCGTGAGACTGAATGGTTTGGGAGCATGGGTCCAACGGTGAAAGTTAGTCCGCACTCGATGATGAACGGTTTTTCCTAACGTGCGGATCGCATTTGCGGGCACGCCACTTGCAGCAGTGCCGACGCTAACTGCATTACTAGCCTCTGACCATGAAGTCGCATTAGTTGTTACGAGACCAGATGCACCTGCCGGACGCGGGCGGGCACTAACAGCCAGTCCGGTTGCAGACGTGGCAGGTGTCAGTGGTGTACCAGTATTAAAAACATCTCACTTGGCAGAACATAAAGAAAAATTTGCCGATGTCGACTGTGTCGTAGTGGTTGCGTTTGGCGCAATGGTGCCCAGAGATTTATTAGCTGTGCCAAAATATGGCTGGATCAATGTTCATTTTTCGTTGCTACCACAATGGCGCGGCGCCGCACCAGTTCAATATGCGATTTTAAGCGGCGATGAATTCACTGGTGTTACAACTTTCCAAATTGATGAAGGTTTAGATACCGGCCCAATGCTGGCTTATTTAACTACTCAGATTGCGCCAAGTGAAACTTCTAACGAACTGTTGGATCGACTTTCCATCGAAGGGGCCCAGTTGGCACTTGCAACTCTTTCTGGAATCGAAAACGGTTCAATCCTTCCATTGCACCAACCAATCGATGGCATCTCAAATGCTCCAAAAATCACAGTCGCAGATGCGCAGGTTCGCTGGCAGGATCCAGCTCTTGCAGTAGATCGGCGAATCCGCGCAGTTACCAAAGACCCTGGTGCTTGGACCATGTTTGGTGATGTGCGCATCAAGTTACAACCAGTAACAGTCTCACCGCATGTAACAGATCTGGCGCCAGGTGAAGTAGCCGTGCGCGATGGGGAAGTATTAGTGGGCACTGGAAGTCACGCCGTTGCTCTGAGCGAAGTTCAGGAAGCAGGTCGTAATCTAACAGACGCAAAAACTTGGCTCAATAATCAAAAATCTGCCGTGGTATTTAAGTGAGTAATTCCGGCACTACCAGGCGCGCGGCCTTTGATGTACTGCAAGCTGTTCATGACAAAGACTCATATAGCAATTTAGTTTTACCAGCCGTGCTGGATGAACTCAAAGTATCTTCCCGTGATGCTGGACTTGCAACTGAAATTACATATGGCGCATTGCGCCGGCAAGGAAGTCTGGATGCCGTAATCGATGCCTGCGCATCCCGCACCGACACTATGGATAGCAAGGTTCGTAACATCTTGCGCGTCGGTGCCTATCAATTGCTCTTCATGCGAATTCCAGCTCACGCAGCCGTAGATGAAACAGTGACACTGGCTCGTGATGTTGCTGGTATAGGTGTATCAAAGTTCGTTAATGCAGTGCTTCGAAAGATTTCAGCTAGCACTTGGGAAGAATGGCTACAAATTTTGAGTGAAGGCAGAACTCCTGTTGAAGTTTTAGCACTTGAGTATTCCTATCCAGTCTGGGTGATCCGAAGCCTGGCTGATGCCTACCAATGCGACTTAGATTCCATCCGCGAAGTACTAGCGGCTGGTAACGAACCAGCATTTGTTTCTTTAGTTGCCAAACCAGGTCAAGCCGACGTTGAAGAACTACTTGATCTGCCTCACGTGATACCAGGCAGATGGTCACCAATTGCTGCCACAATGTTGCGGCCTAGCGGTCCTGATGAAAAATGGTCCACACGTCCAGGTGACATCGATGCCGTGCGTGACAATCGAATTGGTGTGCAAGATGAAGGCAGTCAACTAGTTGCACTTGCTTTGGCAAATGTTGAAGTCGCTGGTCTGCAATCACATTGGTTAGACATGTGCGCTGGCCCGGGTGGCAAGGCTGCGATTTTGGCAGGTTTTGCAAGTGAGGCAGGGGCTGACTTTACGGCACTTGAACCGATCCCTGCGCGCGCACACTTAGTGAAAAATTCGTTATGGAACGCACCAGGGGATCATCAAGTCATTGAAACTGATGCCAGAGAGTTCAATCCTGACCATGAATTCGATCGGATTCTGGTTGATGCCCCATGCACTGGCTTAGGTGCGCTGCGCCGCCGTCCTGAAGCAAGATGGCGTCGACAGCCAAGTGACATTCCGCCTCTTACTTTGCTGCAACAAGAGCTCCTGGCAAAAGCTGGTGAACTTGTCCGCATTGGTGGTGTAGTTGGTTACGTCACTTGCTCGCCACACTTGGCAGAAACAGACGCGATAGTTGCCAGTTTCTTGAAGCGAAATTCTAACTTTGAGTGCGTTGATGTCGCGCCGGTGTTGCCACAACTGAACCTGCCAACCGGATCAATGAATTTGCGACTTCGCCCCGATGTCCACCACACAGATGGCATGTTCTTGGCAATTTTGCGCAGGACCGCATAGCCACATTGGGTTGACTAGGCTTAAGACGTGGGAATTCGAATTTCGCCGAGCATACTTTCTGCAGATTTTGGCAACTTAGTTGCTGAATGCCAGCGGGTTGCCGATGGCGCAGACTGGTTACACGTTGATGTGATGGACAATCATTTCGTCCCAAACTTAACTATTGGACCAGTTGTTGTGGAATCAATCATTCGCGAAGTCACAACGCCAGTTGATTGTCATTTAATGATTAACGATGCCGACCGCTGGGCACCAGGTTATGCCGAGCAAGGCGCAAAGAGCGTGACTTTCCATGTTGAAGCCGCGACAAACCCACGACAAGTTGCAAGAGATATTCGCAATCATGGTGCGCGCGCGGGAATGGCCATTAAGCCAGGAACCAATCTTGAACATTATGAAGATCTATTTCCCGAGTTAGACATGATTTTGATCATGACAGTTGAGCCAGGCTTTGGCGGGCAATCCTTTATGGCCGATCAATTAGGGAAAATTAAACGAGCTCGCGAACTGGTAAAAAACCTTGGCCTAGATATATGGATTCAAGTTGATGGTGGCGTGGCACTTAGCACGATAGAACAGTGCGCAGACGCTGGCGCTGACACCTTTGTTGCAGGATCTGCGGTTTACAACACAGCAGATCCAATCGAGGCGATCGCAAACTTGCGCGCAAAAGCACAAGGCGCAATGGATGCCTCGTGGTGGTGCGGAAACTAATGCCTTCTGACACATTTATGCTTCGCGCAATTAATTTAGGTAGCAAAGTTGATTTGTCACGTGACGTCAATCCAAGAGTTGGCGCCGTAATAGTTGATGGTGCTGGAAACATTATTGGTGAAGGTTGGCATAACGGAAGTGGAACAGATCACGCTGAAGTTATGGCGATTGCGCAAGCTGGAGCAAACGCCGCTGGCGCAACTTTGTATTGCACGCTGGAACCATGTAATGCGCAAGGTAAAACTGGTCCATGTGTGCAGGCCGTCATCACTGCCGGTATAGCCAAAGTAGTAATTGGTCAGACAGATCCGCATGTGGCAATGTCAGGTGGAATTAAAGCTTTGCAGTCTGCTGGAATTGAAGTCGAAGTTGGGGTGTTGCAAGCTGCTGCACTGGCGCTGAACACTTCTTGGAATTTTGCGCAGGCCAATAATCGGCCTTGGGTAGTTTGGAAAACTGCAACAACACTTGATGGATTCGTAGCAGCTGATGATGGCACCAGTAAATGGATTACAGGTGAGCCAGCGCGGGAACGGGTCCAAGAAGTCCGAGCAAGTGTTGGTGCAATACTTACCGGAACTGGAACGGTTTTAGCAGATGATCCGTTGCTTACTGTGCGTTCGCTACCAAGTGATGCGCAACCACTTCGGGTTATCGTGGGAGATCGGGATTTACCTGCAAACTCAAAAATCTTCACTGGAGATAAACCAGCAATTCGTATGCCCGGAGATTTAGCCAAAGTAATCAGTGAGCTCTGGCAGGTACATGGAATTCATCGAGTTCTAGTCGAGGCTGGTTCGCACGTCTCGCAATCGCTGTGGAGCGCAAACCTCGTAGATGAGGTTTACTGGTTTCAAGCGCCAATGATTCTGGGTTCTGGAAAGCCTGCAATTGGAAATTTTGGCGCAAATACCCTTGCTAATGCCTCACGATTTCCCGAATACCAAGTAGATCGTGTTGGATTAGACCTACTTGTGCACTTCACTACTCGTTAAGGCGGAACATGTTTACTGGAATTGTCGAAGAACTTGGGCGCGTTGCCGCGATTCAAGAGCTACCAGACAACGCCATCCGCATAACTATTGAGGGCCCAATTGTTCTAAGTGATGCAAACCTTGGCGACTCAATCTGTGTAAACGGCGTATGTCTCACGGTGGCGCAGCAAAATGGCGATCACTTCACAGCTGATGTAATGAGCGAAACCATAAACCGAACTACTATCGGTGATTTGGCGGCGGGCTCGCAAGTAAACCTGGAGCGCCCTGTAACGCTTTCAACCCGCCTAGGTGGACATTTAGTCCAGGGGCATGTGGACGCCGTTGGTGAAGTGTCAGCACGTGAGCATTCGGAAAACTGGGATGTAGTGACTATCACGCCACCAATAGAATTACTTAAGTACGTGGTTGAAAAAGGAAGTATCACCATTGATGGCACTTCACTTACAGTTTCTGCCGTAACTGATTCGAACTTCTCAGTTTCGTTAATTCCATCAACCCTGGATAAGACAACATTAGGTATCCGCCAAATTGGAGACCGGGTAAATCTTGAAGTCGATATTTTGGCAAAGTACTTAGAGAAGTTAGTGGCTGCGCAATGACCAGACTAGATTCAATCGAAGATGCCATCCTTGCAATTCGGGAAGGCAAGCAAGTTGTAGTAGTCGATGATGAAGATCGCGAAAACGAAGGCGACTTAATTTTCGCTGGCGTAAAGGCCACACCTGAAGCTATTGGTTTCATGAATCGCTACACCTCAGGCGTTATCTGTGTACCAATGGAAGGTGAAGCCCTAGATCGCTTAGGCCTGCCACCAATGACTCATGTAAACGAAGACCGCAAAGGAACCGCGTATTCGGTAAGTGTTGATGCGCGCGACGGAATTGAAACTGGAATTAGCGCGGCGGATCGATCTAGAACAATTCGAGTGCTGTGCGACTCGGCGACTGAACCGTTTGAACTGACGCGTCCGGGCCACGTTTTTCCATTGCGCGCAATGCCAGGAGGCGTATTGCGTCGTCCAGGTCACACCGAAGCAGCTGTAGATTTAGCTCGCCTTGCTGGGCTTCGTCCGGCAGGAGTAATTGCTGAAGTTGTTCATGATGACGGATCCATGATGCGCGCACCTGCGCTTCGAGAATTTGCCGACACTCATGGTTTGTTGATGATTTCGATTGCAGACTTAATTGCATACCGGCGTAAAAACGAATCTCTTGTGGAACTGGTTGCTACTTCCCAGCTTCCAACGGAATATGGTGTCTTTGATATCTGCGGATACCAAGGAATCCTCGATGGCATAGATCACGTAGCAATGCGAATGGGCGACATTGGAGATGGCGAAGATGTTTTGGTTCGCGTCCACTCCGAATGCCTAACTGGTGATGCGCTTGGTTCACTACGTTGTGACTGTGGCCCACAGTTAAAGGCCGCTATGCGAGCGGTTGCAGAAGAGGGTCGTGGAATTGTGCTTTACATGCGTGGGCATGAAGGCCGCGGCATTGGGTTACTACACAAACTTCGGGCATATGCATTGCAAGATGGTGGTGCCGATACGTTGCAAGCAAATCTAGATTTGGGATTGCCAGCAGATTCGCGCGATTACGGAACTGGCGCACAGATTCTGGTTGATTTGGGTGTTAAGTCAATGCGTTTGCTGACTAACAATCCAACTAAGCGTGCCGGCCTCGAAGGTTATGGCTTGACTATTACGGAACAAGTTCCAATCGAAGTTGAACCAAACGATTTCAACATGGCTTACTTAACTGCAAAGCGTGATGCGATGGGCCACGACTTACATTTTGGCGAGGTTAAATGAGTCGCGCCGGAATCCCAGAATCTGTTGTAACTGGATTTAATGGCTCCCGCGTTGTCATTGTGGCCTCATCCTGGCACACCCAGATTATGGACGGCTTAATTGCTGGCGCCTGCAGCATTATTGAAAGCGCGGGCTTAACACCAGAAATCCACCGAGTGCCTGGCACGTTTGAATTACCGATTGCCGCCAAAGCCGCAGCACTAGCTGGAGCAGATGCCGTTGTGGCTCTAGGTGTGGTTATCCGCGGGGGCACGCCACATTTTGATTACGTTTGCTCGGCAGCCACCGACGGATTAACTAGAGTCGCACTTGATACCGGAGTCCCAATGGGCTTTGGTGTTCTTACTTGTGATGATGAAGCCCAAGCTTTGGATCGGGCTGGCCTGCCTGGCAGTTCTGAAGATAAAGGTGCTGAAGCTGCGAGTGCAGCCATGAATACTTGGACGGTTTTGCGCGCTATCCACGGCGAGTAAACTTTAGTTGTGAAAACATTCGAAGAACTCTTTGCCGAACTAACTTCAAAGGTTGCCGCAGGGGACTCTAGTTCTGGGACTGTTACTGCAATTTCGCAGGGAGTTCATACTGTTGGCAAGAAAGTTGTTGAAGAAGCAGCCGAAGCCTGGATGGCCGCTGAGCATGAAGATAAAGAGCGAGCCGCCGAAGAAATTTCACAATTAATTTATTGGACTCAAGCCCTCATGATCGCAAGTGATGTCTCACTTGATGACGTGTACCGAAAGTTGTAATCATGTTGCGCGTTGCCGTTCCAAACAAAGGTCAGCTTTCTGACCCAGCTCGTGACATGTTGCGTGAAGCCGGATATCCCGCAGCCGCAAATACTCGTGAGCTAGTAGTTCAAGATCCTGAAAATGATGTTGAATTCTTTTTCTTGCGCCCACGCGACATTGCTACCTATGTAGGCCGTGGCACCCTGGATGTTGGAATTACTGGCGAAGACTTGTTAGCTGACTCAGGTTCCCAAGCAACAACAATTTTGGAACTTGGATTCGCGCCTTCTACATTCCGGTTAGCCGCGCCACAAGGAACTGCAAAAACTGCAAGTGATCTGTCTGGTAAGCGCATTGCTACTAGCTACCCAACGATCTTGAATAACTGGCTTGCTGAACAAGGCTTATCTGCGGATGTTGTAACACTTGATGGCGCAGTTGAAAATGCGGTTCGTCTCGGCGTTGCAGATGCCGTTGCGGATGTTGTTGCAACTGGCACGACTTTGAAACAAGCCGGCTTAGCAATCATTGGCGACCAAATTTTCACGAGCCAGTCAGTTCTGATTTCTCGAAGCAATATTGAAGATCAAAATGCCGTTGATGTTTTCGTTCGACGCTTACAAGGTGTAATTACTGCGCGGGCTTATGTCTTGGTTGATTACGACATTCCAAATACTTTGATTGACAAGGCTTGTGTAATCACACCAGGCATTGAATC
>CANLIF010000029.1 GCA_947491175.1 Actinomycetota bacterium | reverse complement strand
TTAGTGCAAACCAATGCCTACAGTCTGGAACTGCAGGACATTAATCTGGCTCATTCAGGCTTTAGGTATTTGGCCTAACATCCATGTCTTCGCCAGTTGCCACATCGCCAACTTCAACCAGCACTATTTGATCAGGGTGCTCAGCAATATAGGAACGTGCGCCTTGATCTCCAGTTGCAGTCTTGATTAACTCTGGCCAAGTTGCACTTGCAAACTTCACAGGGTGTCCACGCTTTGCATCATATGCGGCAACAACAATGTCTCCTGGAGTTTCAACAATTCGAGAAACTGCAACCGAAGTAAGTCCAGGTAAATCCACCAAGGAAACGACAACTTCATCAATTCCCGGTTCAGAATTCAAATGTGACAACCCAACTTGCAACGAGGAACCCATGCCAGTTGGCCATTGATCATTTTCCAAAACAGTTGCACCTGGGACTTCGCCAACCCAAGCGCCAAGGACTACGAATATCGGATTACATCCTGCAGCTGTCAAGACTGAAACTGCTCGGTCCACAAGTCGTTCCCCGTTATGAACATAGGGCGCTTTCGGCCCGCCGAATCGCTTGCCTTCTCCGGCGGCAAGTATCAATCCAGCAGTTGTCATCGTGGTGCGCCAGGATGAATAGTTCCTTCAGTTTGCGCCAAGTTCTTTCCAGACCCGCCCCAGCGATCTTGAATCACTTCAGCCAAAATCGAGATCGCAGTTTCTTCTGGTGTGCGAGCACCCAAATCCAAGCCGATTGGAGATTTAACCCGCTTCAAGTCTTCTGGATCAACACCAGCTTCAAGTAAGCGAGCAACTCGATCATCATGAGTCTTACGAGAACCCATCGCACCAATGTAAGCAGCGTTAGTTTTTAACGCTTCAATTACAACCGGCACATCAAATTTAGGATCATGCGTCAGAATGCAAATCACAGTTCGGGAATCGACTTCCTGAGTTGCTAGCCAACGATGTGGCCAGTCATTGATTACTTCATCAGCATCGGGGAAGCGCTTCTTTGTGGCAAAAACTTCCCGGGCATCACAAACTGTTACGTGAAAACCAAGAAACTTTCCGGCCTTAGCTACAGCGGTTGCAAAATCAATAGCGCCGAAAACTAGCATTCGAGGTTTTGGGGCAAACGTAGAAACGAAAATCTCTAAGTCACCTTCAAGGCGCTCGCCATCTGAACCGTAATGCAAGAAACCTGTGGTGCCAGACTCCAGCAACCCAAGCACGTCAGCGCCAACTGCAGAATTGAGTCGGTCGCTGCCCAAGTCACCGGCAGTTCGATCGGGCCAAACAACTAAGTGCTTGCCAACATGTGCTGTGCCATTCACAACAGTTGCAACGGCAACCGGCTGATCTGCTTGCACACTGGCATATAGATCAGGAAGTTCTGGCCAAGTCTCGGAAGAGATTTGCTCGACGAAAACTTCTAGGATTCCACCGCAAGTTAATCCGACTGCAAATGCATCATCGTTACTAATTCCATACTTTTCAAATTGCGGCACACCGTCAGCAATTACTTCGCCAGCCATTTCATAAACAGCGCCTTCAATGCAACCACCACTAACAGAGCCAACTGCTTCACCTGTTGCGGTAACCATCATCGAAGCTCCAGCTGGACGCGGCGCTGAACGCCAGGTGCGAACTACGGTTGCCATTGCCGTTGTGTCGCCTGAGTTATACGCGGCGATTAAGTCCTCGAGTACTTCTTTCACGGTGCTGTCCTATTGGTTTAAGGCGATTGATTTAGGAAAAATTAATTGCAGGCGATATGTCGGCTTTCCATAACCCTAAGGCAGATTGAGCCAAGGAACGATCTGGCCTGCTTCTGCACCACCGGCAGGAAGCACTGCATACCCATTGGCCTTAACAAAACCTCGCAACATTGAAGAATCCAGATGCTCAAGTGGTGTTGCGATATTGGATTCCAACGAACATAAAGCCAAGCGCACTTCTCGTGCCGGCCCTTTAAGTGCCATGCTGATTTGGCAAGTATCAAGTGCGGGCAGCGATTGACCGTTTGCTCCAGCAATAAATGGCACAGCCAAACTCAACAGACCAATCACAGCGGATTGCGGATTGCCAGGCAGACCAATTAAATGGCGATCTCCAATTTTTGCCATTAGTTGGTGATAACCGGGACGAACTAAGACTGCATCAATAATGAAACTGCCACCGGCATCCACGATTGCGTTGTGCAAGTGATCAACTGGTCCAGCAGCAGTGCCACCAGTTGTCACAATTAGATCTGCTTTTGATGTCGAGATCGCAGCGAAATGATCTTCGAGGGTATCGGCAACTAGTTTTACTTGATTTAACTCAGCACCTATGTAATCAATCCAAAGTGGAAGTTGTGGACCAAGTGAATCTCTAACTTTTCCATCCCGCGATGGACCCGAACTCAAAAGTTCGTCACCAAAGACAAATACATCAACAACAAGTTTTCGGAACACAACTAATTCGTCATGGCCACCAGCGGCAGCAACTCCAATGATGGCTGGCGTTAGTTTTGTGCCTTTTGGAATTAAAACTTCGCCGATCTTTGCTTCGTAACCACTTGGCCTGACATCGTGAAAATAGGGGAGCGCACCGGATTCGTCGAGTAATCCAGCAGCGCCATCGATTGCACATACTGACTCGCCATCGATCTGACTTTCTTCGTCCTTTAATGCAGCGGTTGCCCCATTTGGCATAACTGCGCCAGTTGCAATGTGAACACATTCACCAGCTGAAAGTTTTTCAATAAACTCATGACCGGCCAAGGCGTCCCCGATTCGAGTCCAGGGACCAGAACCACTAACGGCCCATCCGTCAATGCGCGAAGCAGCAAATGGGGGCATGTCACCTAAGGCGAGGACATCTTGGGCAAGAACGTGGCCAGCAGATTGTTGCAACGGCAAAGTGACCGTAGCTGTGGTGGTGGCACTTTGGTGTGCCAATTGCCGTGCTTGCTCCCAGGTAACTTCGAACTCAGGGCCAGTACTCATGCCTCTATTGTTCTAGATTTTCACAATGCGAGACATGTTGCGGGTATATCCCATTGAAATCAGGCCTGCACTATCGCAATCGGACAAATCCCACGATAATTAGGACATGTCTAACGTCTCGGGGGCTTTTGTGACCACAGATCTGATCTCGGTTTCAGAGCTTTCTGCATTAGTTCGATCCGATACAGCTGGCGCCATCGTCACATTCTCAGGTGATGTCCGAGATAACGATCATGGCCGAGAAGTTTTATCCCTTTCTTACGAGGCGCACCCAAGTGCTCAAGCGTTGCTCGAAAAAGTTGCTGGCGAAATCGCAGCTAAATTTGAAGTTGTCAACGTCGCTGTCGCACATCGCCACGGGGACATTGCAATTGGAGAAGCCGCGCTTGTTGCGGTAGTTTCTGCAAAACATCGCAAGGCGGCATTTGATGCCTGCGTTGCCTTAGTAGATGAAGTTAAAGCTCAAATTCCGATCTGGAAACATCAGGTTTTCGCCGACGGTACTGATGAATGGGTGAACTGCGCATGAGTACCTTGATTGACACATTTGGCCGAGTTCATCGCGACATCCGGGTCTCACTTACTGATCGTTGTAACTTGCGTTGCACCTACTGCATGCCACATGACTTTGCGGCTTGGATGCCAACCGAAGATTTGCTGACAACTGATGAGTTAATGACAATCCTTGAAGTTGGAATCGATGCTGGAATTGATGAAGTCCGCCTAACAGGTGGCGAACCATTGCTGCGCCCAGACATCGTAGACATCGTTGCGCGAATAAATAGTTTGCCCAATCCACCAAAACTTTCGCTAACAACAAATGGAATTCGTCTTGCAGCGCTGGCTCAGCCACTTAAGGATGCGGGCCTTGAGCGAGTAAATGTTTCCCTTGATACTTTGAGCGCTGAACGTTTTAAATCCATGACTTATCGCGATCGCTTTGAAGATGTCTTAAAAGGATTAAAAGCCGCACGTGATGCTGACTTAACTCCAATCAAAATCAACACAGTACTTATGCCAGGTGTTAATGATGATGAGTCAGTTGGACTACTTAAGTGGGCACTTGATGAAGGATTCAAACTTCGCTTCATTGAGCAAATGCCATTAGATGCCGGCGGTATTTGGGATCGTTCGACGATGGTTACGGCTGACGATGTATTCCATGCTTTGAATCCAGTTTTCTCTTTGACTCCAGTTGAAGCCCGCGGCTCAGCACCTGCCGAAGAATTCTTGATCAACGGTGGTCCAGAAACCGTCGGAATCATTGCAAGTGTTACTAGGCCGTTTTGTGGCGCATGCGATCGCCTTCGCTTAACTTCTGATGGTCAATTGCGATCTTGCCTATTTGCAACCAGTGAGACAGATTTGCGACTAGTACTTCGGGAATCCGATGGCACGGACGAAGAAAAGCGCGCTGAAATTGCAACTCGATTTGGCAAAACAGTTTTAGCAAAACTTCCAGGACATGGAATTAACGACCCAAGTTTCATTCAGCCAGTTCGGCCAATGTCAGCCATAGGCGGTTAGTTCGTGGCTGTAATAGTTAGATTTTTTGCTGGCGCGCGCGCAGCAGCAGGAGTAAATGAAATTTCTTTGGAATCTTCTTCTGCAATGCACATCCTGGATCAAGCCGCAGCGATACATCCAAAGTTGGGTCAGGTGCTACCACAATGCAGTTATTTATTGGATGAAGTATCGCTGCGTGACTTAAGTATTATTGTGGCGGATGGCTCAACCCTTGATGTTTTGCCTCCATTCGCAGGGGGGTGAAATGCTTAATCTGCAAACCACCGACTACTTAATCGCACTGTGCTTAATGTTCGGTGCGATTCTCTATACCTCGGTAGGACATGCTGGCTCTTCGGTTTACATCGCCATCATGTCGCTGTTTGGAGTTCCAACTCAAGTTATAAAGCCAACAGCGCTAGCGCTGAACATTATTGTCTCTTCGTACACAAGCTTTCGCTACATCTCCGCCAAACTGTTTGATTTAAAGCTGTATCTACCGCTAGCAATTGGCGCGATCCCAATGTCTTTCTTGGGTGGATCAATCAATCTTCCAGGAAACATTTACAAGCCGATCGTCGGGTTCATCCTGCTATTTGCTGGTGTGATGTTTCTATTCCAGTTGGCACCTAAGTTGCAAGGCGAACCTAAGCATCCACATGTTGCAATTTCGATACTCACCGGTGCATTCATTGGGCTGCTTTCAGGTCTAACTGGAACGGGTGGCGGTATCTTCTTGTCGCCATTGATTCTTTTCTTTGGCTGGACTTCAGTTAAAGGTGCATCTGGTACCGCCGCTTTGTTTATTCTGACTAATTCGGTGTTTGGTCTTTTGGGACACATTTCGTCGGTATCAAACCTTCCTGATGCGCTATGGATTTATGCGCTAGCTGTAATCATTGGGGCATTAATTGGTACTCGACTTGGAATCAAACGATTCTCAAACGAGGGTGTTCGTCGCGCCTTAGGTTTGGTTCTGATCATTGCCAGCGCAAAACTCATCTTTAATCTCTAGAAATAATAGGAAAATCGCGAAGACTTGGTTTTACGCGCATAATTAAGAGGTAACTCGGGAGGTGGACATGCCAAAGATTCTGGCATCGCGGATTGCAGAGCTGCAGAAGTCTCGCACCCCATATGTTCACGCCCGCGTAGTGCTTGCCGAAAAACCAACCTCGGCAAAGCCAGGGGATGAAGCAATCATTTTCTCTGATGGAACCATGGAAGGTTTCGTTGGAGGATCCTGTTCTGACTCAACCGTTAGATCCCAAAGCGTTTCCTTGCTTGAAGAGGGAATTCCAATCCTGCTTCGGATCGCGCCAATGCCCGAAATCGACACGCAAGCAGGAAAACGAACTGTTCACAATCCATGCCTTTCGGGTGGAACTTTAGAGATATTTTTGGAGCCAATCATGCCAGCACCAGTAGTAGCAATTTATGGAGATAGCCCAATTTCAGGTTCGTTGCTTAAGCAGGGACCAGGAGCTGGTTACGAAATGGTTGAGTGGAGTTCCGAGGTCGACTTGAACAACACTTTTGCAGTCATCGTTGCAGCTCACGGGCGCGAAGATGAAACCATGCTGCTCGAAGCTGCAGTTTTAGCCGGCGTTCCTTACGTTGGTTTGGTGGCAAGCCGTAAGCGTGGCGCATCAGTTATTGACATGCTTACTTTGACTCCAGAACAGAAAGCGTCAATCTTTTCTCCGGCCGGACTTGATATCGGTGCAACTAAGCCAGATCACATCGCGATCTCGATTCTTGCTGAGATGGTTCAAGCGGCTGCAAATCAATCTGAGTCAGCACCGGCTAAGCCAGCTTTTGAAACCGCTATTGACCCGGTTTGCAATATGACTGTGGCGATGTTGCCAGAATCAATTCACGCAGAAATCGAAGGCCAAACTGTTTGGTTCTGTGCGCCTGGTTGCCTAAAGGCATATTCTGCAAACCCTTCGGCTTACGCAAGTTAAAGTACTGCAACCTGCATTAGTTGTTTGAAGGTTGCTTCACCTTCGCCGGTAATTGAAATTCGCTCATCTGAATCATCAATACGTCCCCAGAGATAAAGATCCATTGATTCAGCATCTCCAGAGATAACCAAGCGCGCTTCAGCGTTGGGTTTGTCAGCTACAGAAATTGTCGCTGCTTCATCCGTGAAGTGCAGATCCCAAACTTTCTTAGTAGTTGATGTAGATGCCACGATTGAAACTATTCCAAAATCAACGTTTGGAACTTCTGGCCAAGATCCCATTAGTGGCAAAAAATCTAAAACTTCGTCCACACCATCTAGGGCTAAAGCTTCATCAATTTTGGTAACAGTGCCAACTGCCTGCTCGGCATCAATGCGGTGAATCACAGTTTCATGAGCCATGCGACGGAACCAAAAATCAACGGAACGATCTGAGTAATGCCAGGACCAAGTTGGTCGCTCAGGACGATCAATGTCCAAGGCTTTGGTAATTGCCTCAAATCCCCAGGACATGAATTCAATAAAGTTTTCAGTTCGAGGGTAGGGCGCTAGGTGTTCTTTATTCTCGGCTTGGATTCCAGTCTCAACAACGAAAGCTTGACCCAGGTAAACGTGAGCCATGTGCTTGGCCAAATCGTTGGTGCTCCAGCCTGGGCAACTTGGGACATTAACCGGTGTGGCAGGAATGGCAGCAGCCAAAATTTGGTAATCCGCATGTAGGTGACTTAAGTATTGTTCCCGCGAAAGTTCGGTTCCAGCGACAGATCTCATGGGCCTAAGCCTACGGATTAGACTTTGAGCATGTTCGCATCTTTATCCGATCGCCTCAGCGCCACCTTTAAGCAGTTACGTGGCAAGGGACGATTGACCGAGACCGACATTGACGAGACCGTTCGGGAAATTCGAATTGCGTTACTTGATGCGGACGTGGCATTGCCAGTTGTCCGTGAATTTTGCGCTCGCATTAAAGAGCGCGCACTAGGTTCGGAAGTTTCCGCAGCTCTAAACCCTGCCCAGCAAATCATCAAAATCGTAAATGAAGAATTGATTGGCATTCTTGGTGGCGAAACTCGGCGATTAAAGCTTGCTAAGAATCCGCCGACCGTGATTTTGCTGGCAGGTCTACAAGGTGCTGGTAAAACCACACTGGCTGGAAAACTTGCCGCCTATCTTCGTACCCAAGGCCACCAACCGATGTTGGTAGCAGCAGACTTACAGCGACCAAACGCGGTAGATCAACTCAAGATTGTTGGTCAGCAGGCAAACACCGTTGTATTTGCGCCTGAACCAGGTAATGGTGTTGGCGATCCCGTTAAGGTAACGCGCGATGCCATGAAGTTTGCTAAAGACAAACTGCATGATGTTGTGATTGTTGATACTGCAGGACGCTTATCTATTGACAGCGAGTTAATGGATCAACTAGCGAAAGTTAAAGCTGAAGCTAAGCCAGATGAAACCCTGTTAGTCATCGACGCTATGACTGGTCAAGACGCAGTCAATACTGCGGAGACATTTGCTCGCGATATCGGAATCGATGCCGTTGTCTTAACAAAGCTTGATGGCGACGCTCGAGGTGGCGCGGCACTTTCGGTTGCAACAATAACCGGTAAGCCAATCATGTTTGCATCAACTGGCGAAAAGTTAACTGACTTTGAAGTTTTCCACCCAGATCGCATGGCCTCAAGAATTTTGGACATGGGTGATTTGCTGACTCTAATTGAGCAGGCGGAACAAACTCTTGATAAAGATCAAACTGAAAAGTTTGCCAAGAAAGTTAAAGATGGCGAAGACTTCACGCTGACAGATTTCATGCAGCAAATGCAGCAGATCCGCAAAATGGGATCAATGACAAAAATGCTAGGCATGTTGCCAGGTATGGCTGAAATGAAAAAGCAGATTGAAAATGTTGACGAGCGTGAAGTTGATCGTGTCGAAGCAATTATTTCTTCAATGACTCCAGCCGAACGTGAAGATCCAAAGTTGTTAAATGGATCAAGGCGGGCACGAATTGCAAAAGGTTCAGGCATGCAGGTTAGTGATGTTAATACCTTGATGGATCGATTTGTTGTTGCGCAAAAAATGATGAAGCAAATGGCTAAGGGTGGTTCAGTTCCAGGTATGCCACCAATGCCAGGTATGCCGGGCATGCGTCCGCAACAAAAGAAAGTTCAAAAGCCAGGTAAGGGTGCTAAGAAGTCGGGTAACCCAGCTAAGCGAGCAGCTGTGGATTCTGGAATTGAATTTGAAGAACCGAGCGCAACTCTTACTGAGATTCCGAGTGCATTCAGAGATTTCTTGAAATAGAAATCTCTGGCAATAGATACTGGGGGATTTCTTAAAGTAGAAATAAGGGTGTTTGCCCTCGGGAACTAGGGCTTTTTATCCTCAATTTCCTGATTTTTGCCTTGTCTGGCATGATTTATCAAGTAATCCCGACTTGGTAGCCGGCCCTCTACCCGCAACCTTGTTGGATTCATAGACATTAACTAGTTGCGCCCCCGCTGCAACAACGGTTTTATGTCACACCAATTATCAGGAGAAATAACACTCGTGGCCGTAAAGATCAAACTTAAGCGCATGGGCAGCATTCGCAACCCGCAATACCGCGTAGTAATTGCCGATGCCCGTACCGCTCGTGATGGCCGTGCCATCGAAGAAATCGGTTTGTACCATCCAAAAGAGGAACCAAGTCTTATCAAGATCAATTCAGATCGCGTTCAGTACTGGCTAGGCGTTGGCGCACAGCCAACTGAACCAGTTCTAGTTCTGCTAAAGATCACTGGTGACTGGCAGAAGTTCAAGGGCCTTCCAGGCGCTGAAGGAACTTTGCGCGTTAAAGAAGCAAAGGTCGACAAGAACACTAAGTTCGCCGAGACCGTCGCAGCTGTTGCTAAAGAACCACGCACACCAACAATTCGTCCAAAGGTTGAGAAGCCTGTAGAGGTTGTTGAAGCCGCCGTTGCCGCCGCCGCCATCGCTATCGATGACGTTGCGTCGGAAGCAAGCACTGCTGCAGTAGTCGCAGAAGAAGTTGCCGCTGAAGTAAGTACCGATGCTGCAATTGAAAATGTTGAAGTAGTTGCAGAAGAAGCCGTTGTTACTGAAGCTGAAGTTGTAGCTGCCGGCGAAGTTATCGCTAGCGATGTCGTTGCGTCGGAAGAAAACGCTGCAGCTGAAGAAGCTCCAGCCGAAGAGGCCTAAGCAATGCTTGACGAGACTTTAGAACACCTCGTAAAGGGAATCGTTGATCATCCAGACGATGTTGTCGTTCGCGAGAACAACCGTCGTGGTGCAACTCTTGAGGTCAAGCTCAATCCTGAAGACATGGGTCGGGTTATCGGTAAAGCCGGTCGCACTGCCACTGCACTTCGCACTGTCGTAAACGCATTGTCCGACAAGGGCAATGTGCGTATCGACATTCTTGACGCCGACGGAAAGTAATTAATGCAGCTCGTAATTGGGCGCATTGGCCGAGCACATGGCGTGCGCGGTGACCTTTTCGTTGAACCAATGACAGATGAACCAGATCATCGCTACGCAGATGGAACGGTTCTGATGACTTCTGATAACACAACGCTCACTGTTGCTACTTCCAAGTGGCACAGTGGGCGTTTTGTTGTTCACTTTGCTGGCATCGAAGATCGCACTGCGGCTGAGTCGTTACGTGGACAAACCTTAACAATCGACGTTGATCCCGCGGAACTACCCGAAGACCCTGACGAGTATTACGATCATCAACTTGTTGGCCTAAACGTTGCCCTAGAGGACGGTTCCGTTATCGGAGTTATTAGCGAAGTTATTCACTTGCCGAGTCAGGATCTACTTTCGGTAAAACGTGAAGGGAATACCGAGGTATTGATTCCGTTTGTAATGGAATTTGTTCCAGAGATTGACCTGGATTCAAAAACTGTAACTATTACACCGCCACCCGGATTGCTTAACGAACTAGATGCAATTGTTGTCAGGGATGAGGAGATCTGATGTTGAAGTTTGATGTAATCACAGTTTTTCCGGACTACCTAGAGCCACTGCACCTTTCTTTAATGGGTAAAGCTATTGAAGATGGCTTGATCTCGGTCAACGTAAAAGATCTGCGCGATTACACAAATGACAAACACCAAACTGTGGATGACTCGCCATATGGTGGCGGCCCAGGCATGGTTATGAAACCCGAGCCTTGGGGTGATGCGCTAGATGAACTCACTAGTGCGGAAACAATCTTGATAATCCCAACTCCTTCCGGCCAGCCATTCACGCAATCAATGGCTCAAGAACTTTCTAAAGCCAAACATATTGTTTTTGCTTGCGGTCGTTACGAAGGCATTGATTCACGGGTTGCAGATCACTACAAAACTAAGATTCGTGTTGAAGAAATTTCTATCGGCGATTACGTCTTGGCCGGTGGGGAAGTAGCCGTACTAGTAATGGTTGAGGCAATTGCCAGACTGGTTCCAGGCGTGCTTGGAAATCAGGAAAGTTTCGCTGACGATTCATTTGCAACTGGTGCAATGGAAAACTTACTCGAAGGTCCGATTTATACTCGGCCACCGATTTGGCGTGACCTTGAAGTTCCATCGGTTCTAACTTCGGGCGACCACGCGAAAATCTCAGCCTGGAAGCACGAACAAGCAAAGTTGCGCACTGCGCAAAACCGCCCAGATTTAATGGATTGATTTTCTAGCTTAGTAATTGCACCATCGGGTCACCATAGATGTATTCGTTCAACACGTAATTGATCTCAGGAAACGAAAGTGCTTCAGTGTAGGCAGTGTTCATATAGAACTTCGAAAAATCTGAATTCTCAATTGCCTTCTTTGCTCGTGGATGCTTGAAGTTTAAATACATCTGAGTGGTTACTTTCCTGCGTTCAAAGTCCATGTTTAACTTTCCACAGTTGTAACCAAAGAGTGTCATTGCAGCATCAGCTAGTTCGGGAGTAGTGCGCTTGATGATTCCCATGTCTTTCACTTTTACAATCGGGCGTAATTTAGATTTTCGCTCCCAGTACTGGACACAAGTTCTTAATCGATCCTTGGCATGTGCATCATTCCCGTTTACATCCACATAATTGATCATTAGATCATCGTCACGAACCAGATGAAAGTTTTGGTCTAACCGATTTTGCACTGACCATTTACGCCAGGATCTCGGGACAATAAAAACAATCAAATCTGAAACTTGTGCAGCTTTGTTAAAGAACGGAATCGATAACGAATTGTTTCTACCAAATGGTGGATTAGTGATTGTCAGTAAACCTTGTTTGTTAATCTCTTGTTCCAAGAAATCTCCAAGGACAATCTTCTTGTGGTGCGGTTCAATGTCAAAACTAATGACTTTAGTAAGTCCGCGTGATTTTGCTGCGTCAATGAAAGCTCCAGTGCCACCAGCAGGTTCGAGCAAAATCTGCCCAGACAAGTCACCGATCCGCTTCTCAACATTTCGTATTATGCGGTCGGCTAGTTCGGGTGGCGTATAGAACTGTTCCTTGCCAGTAACTCGGGGGTTGCCAAGCTTTGCTTTGGTGAGTTGCGGAACAGGCCTTGGCATGAGGAAGCTTTCGATAGGTGGTGCTCTAAGCATATATATGCACCCACTGATTCGTGGCATTCTGCGGGTAATTTGCTGGAAACCCGTAAGTTGTGGCAAACTCAACTTTGTTGGAACGTAGCAGCACCGCCACAGGGGAGCTGAAACATTAAGTTCTAAACGAACCCGGCAAGAACCACTTATTGGGCTTTCGACCTGCGGCGACTTGTCCTTCGGAGTAATAATGCATTTTCTAGACGAAGTAGACGCAGCATCACTGCGCACCGGAATCCCAGATTTCCGCCCCGGCGATAACGTAAAAGTTCACGTTCGAGTCGTTGAAGGTACCCGTTCCCGTATCCAGATTTTCCAAGGTGTCGTAATTCGTCGCCA
The DNA here is from genome assembly GCA_947491175.1 of Actinomycetota bacterium. Taxonomy (GTDB): domain Bacteria; phylum Actinomycetota; class Actinomycetes; order S36-B12; family UBA5976; genus UBA5976. The sequence goes on along the minus strand of CANLIF010000029.1, from coordinate 33 downwards.
TGGTGGTGGACTTCGTGAGACTTTCACAGTCCG
>CANLIF010000028.1 GCA_947491175.1 Actinomycetota bacterium | reverse complement strand
TTAGGACAAAGTTCAAGCGGAATTCGACGATCCCGAACGTACGCAGCTAAATCGCCAAGTGTGACTGTGCCATCGCTATTGACAGTGACATCATCAATGATTCGAACTCCGTGGCCTAAACGTTCGGTGCCACAGAACTGAATTGCTTCCCAAATACTCTTCAAGCCGAATGCTTCACCCGCGTGAATTGTGAAATGCGCATTGTTGCGTTGTAAATACTGGAATGCCTCAAGATGTTCAGTTGGAGGATAGCCCGCCTCTTTGCCGGCAATGTCGAATCCAACAACACCACGATCGCGATACTCTACTACGAGCTTTGCAATTTCAAGTGAAACATCAGCCATGCGCATTGCAGTTAACAGTGCAACAACTCGAATAGTTTTTCCGGCAGCTTTTGCAGCAGCTTCACCCTGAGCAAAGCCAAGCAAAACGTTGTCAATTACTTCGCGGTAACTCAGGCCTTTTGCAGTGTGTAATTCTGGCGCAAATCGAATCTCGGCATAAACCACTCCGTCTTCTGCCAGATCTTGCGCACATTCACTTGCTACTCGTTGTAGCGCATCTGGAGTTTGCATAACACCAACAGTGTGAGCAAAAGTTTCTAAATAAATTTCGAGTGATCCTTGTACTGCGGTATGAAACCAATTACCGAGTTGCTCTTCATTGTCGAAAGGCAATGCGGTGTAGTTGTTTTGTCTTGCGAGTTCCAAGATCGTCTTTACCCGAAGTCCACCATCTAAGTGATCATGTAAGACAACTTTTGGTACCGCTTTAATAACTGCTGGCGAAATCATGCTTCCTCATCTCGATTTGCAAGCTCGGGTGAAAATGCTGGGACACAGATCGCCACGTAATGAGCATCTTCCCGAGTCAGGTATCGAACCTTTTCACCAGCCCGAGTTATTAGTGCCTGCCCAGCACCGACAGTAATTGTTTCGCCATCATGCTCAACATCAATTGAGCCAGTGATAACGATCGTGAATTCATCAAATCCTGGTGCTTGCGCAGGCTCAGACCAGCCAGCTGGTGCGTGCATTACCGCAATAGAAACATTGTCGTCGCCGGTTTTTACTCGGCCCACATACTCGGCAATTGATTTTCCACCGGGTACTGGAATCAGGGTTGGTTCACTAATTAATTCAGGCATGTAATCAGACTACTTGGGAAAGTTTTACAAACAGGTTTTAAACAACCCGATCAATGATTAAAGGTAGTCGTTGCGAAATTTCATCCTCAGGACCAATTTCGTAACCTTGCGTTAAGACTTGCAGCGCCGTTCGAAAACGCTCTGGCTCGTCAGTGTGCAAAGTAAATAACTTTTGGCCTACAGAAACTTTCTCACCATGCCCAACATGCCATTGAATTCCAGCGCCAAACTGCACTGCGTCTTCTTTTCTGGCGCGACCCGCGCCAAGTCGCCAACTTGCCATACCAACAGCCAGGGCATCGAGTTTGGTTAAGTAGCCAGACTTGTCGGCAACCACCTCTTGAGTTTCGCGGGCACTTGGAAGTGGCACAGATAAATCCCCACCTTGCGCAGAGATCATGGTGCGCCACACATCCATTGCTGAACCATCAGCCAGCGCGGTTGCTGGATCTTTGAAACCAGTAGCGCCACTTGCTTCCAACATTTCTCGCGCCAAAGTAACAGTCAGTTCAACTACATCAGCAGGCCCGCCGCCGGCGAGTATATCGATAGATTCTTGAACCTCTAAGGCATTGCCAGCTGTTCGCCCAAGCGGCACATCCATTGCAGTTAAGAGTGCTCGTGTTGTAACGCCAGCATCATTGCCGATCCCAACCATGGTGGTAGCGAGTTCGCGTGCTTGCTCGACAGTTTTCATAAAAGCGCCTGATCCGACTTTCACATCCAGAATAAGTGCGCTAGTTCCTTCTGCAATCTTTTTACTCATGATTGATGCCGAGATAAGTGGAATGGATTCAACGGTTCCGGTTACATCGCGTAGCGCATAAATGCGGCGATCAGCTGGGGCCAGAGTTTGGCTTGCTGCACAAATTACCGCACCAGTTGAATGTAAGACTTCAAACATTTCAGCATTAGTCAGGCTGGCACGCCAACCGCTAATTGATTCAAGTTTGTCTAGCGTGCCACCAGTATGACCAAGGCCGCGCCCAGAAAGTTGTGGGACACTGACACCGCAGGCAGCAACTAAGGGCGCAAGTGGCAAAGTAATTTTGTCGCCGACGCCACCAGTGGAATGTTTATCTGCAGTCGGGCGGCCAAGTTTTGACCAATCCATAGTTTCGCCGGAATCAATGTAAGCCTTTGTCCAACGCACGATCTCACGACGATTCATACCATTTAGCAGAATTGCCATCGCCATCGCCGACATTTGTTCCTCGGCAATTACGTTTCGCACATAAGCATCAACAAACCAATCGATTTGTGCGTCAGACAATTCTTGGTGATCACGTTTTGCTGCAATAACTTCGACAGCCGCGAATGGTTCGGCAATCATGATGCGCTGCAATCACGACTGGAGAGTTTTTTGAATTTCACTCGGGGAAGTGCCATACCCATAAGGCTAATGTGTTTAAAGTCGATCCGTTAAATCATGCGCGCCAAACGCATCAGGCAATATTTCCGACATTGACTTGATTCCAGACACTGAATCAAGCAGGCAATCTGGGCCACCATGCTCCCAAAGCAGCTGACGACAGCGCCCGCAAGGCATTAGTGCGTTTCCATGTCGGTCTACGCAGGCAACTGCAATTAGTTTGCCACCGCCAGTACTGATCAAACTTGAAATTAAGCCACACTCAGCGCACAAAGCAACACCGTAGGAAGCATTTTCTACGTTGCAACCAGTAACGATTCGTCCATCGTCAACCAGTCCAGCGACACCAACTGGAAAGTTTGAATACGGCGCATATGCTTTCGACATTGCACCACTTGCCGCACTTCGCAGTTCATCCCAATTGATGCCCATTAGTGATTATCTCCCTTTCTATATGGAATGCCATCAGCCGCTGGTGGCCGCAAATTCTGGGATGCAGTAGCAAGAACCAGCAGCGTTGTTATGTATGGCGCGACTTGAGCAACTTCAGGTGGGAACGAAGTTGCTGAGAAGTATGCGCCAATCATTACGGATCCAAGAAGTAGGAAACCAATTGCAGAGTTGCGCTTAGCTTTACGTAGCATGAGGCCACCGATCGCAAACAGAATAATTGCGCCAAGCAAAATCAAACCTTTAACATTTTGATTTCCGGTATCAATTAGTCGCAAAGTATCGATGTAGCCGAACATCAATGCGCCTGCTGCGGTTCCGCCTGGCCTCCAGTCACCAAAGATCATTGTTGCTAAACCAATGAAGCCTCTGCCGGCTGTGTTTCCATTGCGGTAAATAGTTGATGCAATCGATAGATATGCGCCACCAAGTCCAGCAAGCATTCCCGAGAACACGACAGCGGCGTATTTGAACTGCACAACTTTCACGCCGAGTGAGTCCGCTGCCCATGGATTTTCACCGGCGCTGCGAAGCCTAAGACCAAACGCAGTTTTCCAAAGTAAGTAACTCGTCATAGCAAATAGTAAGAACGTGATGATTGTGAGTAGTGAAAGGTTGTAAAACAAGCCAGCCAGGATTCCCGCAAGGTCACTAATGAAGAAGATGCCCGTTTCATGTAGTGAGGTCAATGGTTCAACTATTGAATCAATTGTGAATGTCGGTATGTCACCCTTAATAGGTGGTGACTGCGCTTGCCCACCACCGGGAGCATCCGTGAAAAGTACGATAGCCAGGAATTTAGTTAAGCCCAGTGCTAACAGGTTGATTGCAGTACCCGCGATGATTTGATCAACACCAAAAGTTACCGCAGCCACCGCAAGCAGTAAGCCACCGATCGCGCCAAAGATAACGCCAGCTAAAACCCCAGCCCAAACTCCCCATTGCCAACCAGCCCAGCCGGCACCGAAGGTACCAAGAATCATCATGCCTTCAAGGCCGATGTTGATTACCCCAGCGCGCTCTGCCCAAATACCAGCAAGCCCGGCAAGTGCAATAGGCGAAGCAAACACTAAGGCTTGTGCAATTGTCACTGTGCTAGTTAGGTCACCATTGCTTGTGATGGTTCTAGTGATTGAGAGCATGGTGATTGCAGTAAATGCTGCACCGATAAATCTGCGAGATTTTAAATAAGTCATACTGCTGCTACCTCCTCCTGCTTTGCCATTGCCTTAGCAACACTTGTTTGCTCACTCTTAACTTGGTAGCGACGAACCACCTCGTATGAGATCACAACCACGATGACAATCAACCCCTGCATGATCGTTGAGATCTCACGTGGGACGCCTTCCAAAATGAGTTGGCCGCTTGAGATGTCTAGGAAAGCCCAAAGAATCGCACCTAATGCGATTCCAAGCGGGTTATTCCTGCCAAGTAGCGCAATTGCAATTCCGGTAAATCCCCAATCGGTAGGAAACTGCAATGAATAAGTACCGGTGTCTCCCAATAGATAAGGAAGTCCAACTAATCCAGCAACTGCGCCAGAAAGAAACATAGTCACATAGATCATGCGATTTGATTGCACGCCACTTGTTCGCGCTGCGGAGGCTGATTTACCAGTGGCTCGCAAATCAAACCCAAAGCGAGTTCTATTCAGCAGGAACCAATATCCGATACCAATAATTATCGAGATGAAGAAGAATCCATAAATTGAAGTTCCAGGATCAATGAACGCGCTTCCTCGGAGCATGCCCGACTCCGGAATTGGTTTCGTACCTCGCACATTCAAACTGGTTTCCGTACCAATGCCAGTTCGCACAATGATATAACTAATAATTCCAATTGCAATAAAGTTCAACATGATTGTTGAGATAACTTCGCTTACACCGCGGGCAACTTTTAACCAAGCTGCGATTCCAGCCCAAAGTGCGCCAGTAATCATTGCAGCAAAAATCGCTATGGTAACTGATGCAACTTTTGGCAAAGTTAGATTGCTAGCAACTACCGCGGCAGCAACGGCGCCGAGTACGTACTGACCATTAACACCTATGTTAAACAGATTCATTTTGAAACCGATTGACACAGCCAATGCACTTAGGAAATAGATAGTTGCCAAGTTAAGCATCAGTGACATTGCTCTTGGTGAAGTTCCGTAACTCCACATTGATGACAGAACAGTAGAAACGCTGGCATTGATTGCTACCAGGATTATTGCGGTTATAGCAAGCGAGAAAAGAAGACCAATCACGGGTGCGATAAGACTTGTTCCGATTCTTCGAAGGTTCATCAGGCAACCTCTCCAGCACCGGTCATTGCGGTACCCAGCTCTTGCGGCGTTACTGTGGCTGGATCGGCGTCAGCTACGAACTTGCCCCGAAGCAAAACCTTGATGTTGTCACTAAGCCCGATCAATTCATCGAGGTCTGCAGAAACTAATAGCACCGCTAAACCAGATTGGCGAGCATGACGGATGTGATCCCAAATTGCAGCTTGGGCACCTACATCAACTCCGCGAGTTGGATGGGCAGCGATTAGAAGTTTTGGCTCACCTGACATCTCACGGCCAACAATGAGTTTTTGTTGGTTGCCACCAGAAAGCGCACTAGCCAAAATGTCAATACTTGGTGTGCGGACATCGTATTCTTCAACGATTCGCTTAGTGTCAGCCTTTGCGCTGCGCGGAGTTAGCCAAATTCCTTTGGCATTGGGTGTTCTGGTTTGGTGTCCCAACATTCGATTTTCCCAAAGTGGGGCTTCCAACATCAGCGCTTGACGATGGCGATCCTCAGGGATAAATCCAATCCCAAGCTCGCGGCGATGACGTGTGGATTTATTAGTGATGTCTTCATTTTTAAATTGAACTCGACCAGTTGCTGACTCAATACCCATCAACGCATCAAGAATTTCAGCTTGGCCATTTCCTTCAACGCCTGCAATACCAACAATTTCACCCGCATGAATCTGGAATGAAATGTCATCAACTATGGCCTTACCACCTTTTGCAAACACCGCAAGATTGTCAACCTTGAGCACGACCTCAGCTTGGATGGTGTCACCGACAGCCTCAGGATTTGGCAATTCATTACCAACCATCATCTCGGCAAGATCGCGAGCTGAAACATTTTGAGTGTGTGGGTTAACACTGCCAACCGTGCTACCTTGGCGAATAACGGTGATCTCATCTGCAATTGATAAAACTTCATCAAGTTTATGGCTGATAAAGATTACTGTTAGGCCTTCTTTTTTGAGATCGCGAAGGGTATTAAATAATTCATCCACTTCATGTGGAACTAAGACTGCAGTCGGCTCATCTAAAATTAAAATCTTTGCACCGCGATACAAGACTTTGAGAATCTCAATTCGTTGTCTATCTCCAACACCAAGTTCGCTAACTAGAACATCGGGATCTACAGCCAATCCATTTTCAGCGGCGATGTCTGAAATCTGCTTGCGAGCTTTTTCGAAATCTAAGCGAATACCGTTCTTAGGCTCACTGCCTAAAACAATGTTTTCTAAAACCGTAAAGTTGTCGGCCAACATAAAGTGTTGGTGAACCATGCCGATGCCTGAGTCGATTGCATCGGAGGGGGAGTTAAAAATTAAGTTAGTGCCATTTATCGAAATTGTGCCTTCATCAGCTTTTTGCATGCCGTAAAGAATTTTCATCAAAGTTGACTTGCCAGCACCATTTTCACCAACGATGGCGTGAACTGTTCCAGAAGCAACCTTCAAATTGATATCGCTGTTGGCAATAACACCAGGGAATCTTTTCCAGATCCCACTGAGTTCAACCGCTAGTGCACTTTGGCTCATTTGGCTTTAACCGTGCCTTTCAGACTTTGGTACTAACTAAACTTACGACTTCTGGAAACAAAAAGTGAGGCTCGGGTGGATATTTCCACCCGAGCCTCACTGTAACTATTTGTTACTGAACGGTTGTACCAACAGTAACTTCGCCAGACTTGATCTTCTCGGCAGCTGCATCAGCAGCGCCGGAGAATTCAGATACAGCAGAGTTAGAAGCTGAGTAGCCAACGCCTTCCTTTGATAGGTCGAAGTTCTGGATACCAACGAGTGGTGCTCCATCTACTACGCCCTTGATGACATCGAATACCGCAACGTCAACACGCTTCAACATGGATGTCAAGATGATGTCCTTGTATTCAGCAAGTGATGGAACCGTGTACTGATCAGAGTCAACACCGATTGCCCAAACAGTTGCTCCGCCATCAGCCGCAGCCTTTACAGACTGGAACATACCTAGACCGGAACCACCAGCAGCAGCATAAACAACGTCTGCACCGTTGGCGATCATGCCATCAGTTGCAGTCTTTGCCTTTTCAGGCACGTTCCATGCTGTGTTGTCGCCTGCGGCGCCCATGTACTTGGATTCAATCTTGATGTCTGGGTTAACAGACCTGGCACCTTCGATGTAACCGGCTTCAAAAGCCTTGATTAGATCGATTTCCATACCACCGATGAAGCCAATAACGCCTGACTTCGATGCAGTTGCCGCGATAACACCAGTTAGGTATGAACCCTGCTCTGCAGCAAAGACCAATGATCCAACGTTTGCTGAATCCACAACTGAGTCAACGATTGCAAATGTTGTGTCTGGGTACTTCGGTGCAACAGCAGCTAATGCTGTGCTGTATGCAAAGCCAACTGCGATAACTGGGTTGTAACCACCATCAGCAAGAAGGGTTAGAAGTTCTTCGCGAGTTGCATCAGTTGCGCTGGCGCCTGAGTTAACTTCTTTGATTTCAACACCAAGATCTGTTTGAGCCTTTGAAAGACCAGCGAATGCAGCATCGTTGAACGAGCCGTCACCCTTACCGTCTTGGTCGTAGGCCATACCGACTTTAACGGCTGCTACTGTTGGCTCTGGTGGAGCTACGCTTTCAGTTGCTTCTTCGCCACTTGATCCGCAAGCTGCTAGCGCCAATGACGCTACAGCCAGGATTGAAGCAAGTTTTAGACCCTTCAACACGGAGGGCTCCTCTCTTAACGACAATGCGACAGTCGCAATATCTATAGAAAGTGTACGTTGCCTAACTTTTCAGGGTGCATTTGGAGTACTAATCCCCAAATCTGTCACCGTGTCGTGATGTAACTAATTGTTATTGCGTCACTCCAGTAACACTGACCACAATTATGTTGGGTAGAGACCTAAATCTTGCCGAGTGCAGTTATTGTGAGCACGTGCGCACACTTATTACTGAACACCCACTCATCTCTCACAAGCTCACTGCGTTGCGAGATGAACGAACCGATTCTCCAACATTTCGTCGTTTGGCAGATGAGTTAGTCACACTGCTTGCTTATGAAGCAACTCGCTCGATTCGAGTAGAAGCAGTGACAGTGCAAACTCCAGTTGCTCTGGCGCATGGCGTGAGATTGAGTGATCCGACACCGGTTGTAATTCCAATTCTGCGGGCCGGACTGGGAATGCTCGATGGCATGACTCGATTACTTCCTACCGCTGAAGTTGGATTCCTTGGGATGGTTCGCGATCACGATACTTTGCAACCAACAACATATGCAGACCGAATCCCTGGCGACTTAAAAGGCCGACAAGTTTTTTTACTTGATCCGATGTTGGCAACTGGCGGAACTTTGATTGCTGCAATTGATTTAATGCTGGAGCGTGGCGCGAATCAAATCATTGCAATCTGTTTGTTGTCTGCGCCCGAAGGTATTGCAGCTGTTGAAGCAGCTCTTGCTGGCAGGGATGTTGATGTCACGTTAGTCACTGCAGCAGTTGATGAGAAGTTAAACGAAAAGGGTTACATCGTTCCAGGCCTGGGCGATGCTGGCGATCGTTTATTTGGTGTGGTTTAACGAATATCTAAATGTGCACTTACTCCTGTAACGCGAGAGAATGAGTCTGTGAGTGAGATCAATACCGATGTATTAGTTGTAGGAGCTGGACCTGCGGGTTCATCGGCTGCAATTTATGCAGCGCGCGCTGGTCGCCAAGTTGTATTGATTGATTCTGCTACTTTTCCTCGTGACAAACCATGTGGCGATGGACTTACTCCGCGTGCAATCGCCGAACTTAATGCCATCGGGTTAAGCGAGTGGCTTTCTGGTCGAGCCCGAAATCTAGGACTTCGCGCCGCTGGATTTGGCCAAGAATTGTTGTTGCCGTGGCCAGGTGGTTCATTACCTGATTATGGTGGCGCAGCACCTCGCTTGGAACTTGATGAACAAATTATGTTCATTGCTAAAGCTGCGGGTGCAATTGTGCTCGAAGGGCATAGTGCAACAGACGTTGTTATGGATGCTGGCGCAATTAAATCTGTAATTGTGAAAACGGAATCTGGCAATGTAACAATCAATGCGAATTCAGTAATTATTGCCGATGGAGCGCGCTCCCAGTTGGGTCGCAAACTCGGTCGAGAATGGCATCGAGATACCGCTTATGGAGTTGCGGCTCGCGGATACATCAAGAGTGAACGCCATGATGATCCATGGATCTCATCGCACTTGGAATTACGCGATGATAAAAACGAAATTCTTTCTGGCTATGGCTGGATCTTTCCGCTAGCAAATGGTGAAGTGAATGTCGGTGTCGGCACTCTTGCTACAAACAAACGCCCAGCGGATGTAAACCTTCGCGCATTGATGAATACCTACGCCGAACAGCAGCGCGAAGATTGGAAGTTATCCGGTGACATTCGAATGCCTTGGTCATTCTTACTTCCGATGGGTGGTGCGGTTTCTGGAATTGCTGGCAAAAACTTTATGTTCATTGGCGATGCAGCCGGTTGTGTTAATCCATTAAATGGTGAAGGCATCGATTATGGATTAGAAACTGGTCGCTTAGCTGCGCAGATGTTGGAAATCGAAACTGACTTTACGGTTGCCTGGCCAGCCGAACTTCGGACACATTATGGTTATGCGTTTTCAATTGCTCGTCGATTAGCGGGACTACTAACTGTGCCTGGCTTGCTTCCAAAAGCTGGACCAATTGGTATGCGCTCACGAACAGTAATGAAACTTGCGCTGCGCGTGATGGGCAATCTAGTTACTGAAGAAGATTCCGACGCGCTTGCAAGAGTTTGGCGCACAGCTGGACGCTTGTCAGTTAAGTTCGACGACCGCGCGCCGTTCCCAGCTGCGGATGTGCGGGTTTAGCTCCACATGCCGAGCAAATGTCGAGTTTGCGGAGAAAACCTCCAACCTCCTTCAATTCGCAGAAATCCACTCTGGGGTGTTACCCAATGGGAGAGCGAAACTCATTGCAAGCGTTGTCTTGATCCCGAACCTGCAAGCTGTCCTTTTTGTTTGAACCCAATAGGTGATGAGGTCACAAAATGTTCCTATTGTGGCAGTTACATAGAACGAATCCCTGAGCCAGATGAAAATTAGATTCCTTCTTGCCAAGAAGCAGATCAAATGATCAACTCAAGTGTCCCTGGTCCTGGTTTGTGGGAATACAGGTTTACTAAGTCAAATGAGGTAGAGGGTTTATGGACTCTCCAGTGTCATGATGCAAAAACTGCGGTTACATCTGCCCCACTAAGTCTGACCTTTGAGGGAGAGCTAGCAGCCTACGAGTGGATAATACGAGTTTTTAAATTAGAGAAACATTCGGTGAATGCATATTTGCGAGGTGAAGTGAATGCAGAAATAGCTGGCCCCGTTGTCCACGAAATTTATAAATTAGGTCAGCCAGATCAGGAATCAACTCTTTGGTTTTATGGCCAGTTTCTTGGCGCAAATCCCTTACCAGTCGATGCAAAACTACTGAGCTTTTGAAGTGGATTTTGACGCGCTCACTCGAATGAGGCACGGCAGGGTGCCTGTCAGTTAAGTTCGACGATCACGTACGGTTTCCCAACTGCGGATGTAAGGGTTTAAGACGGTTCTGCTGGAAGTTGCTTTCTGCGCTTAACGTTCCACACCGCAATGATTCCTAATGAGATTGGAAGCACTGCAATAACTAATCCATTACCATCTCGCAGGGCAAATCCAATCCCACTACCTCCCAGCACTGAAATACCAGCAGATATGTATGTAATGATTTCGGTCGCTCGATTTCTGGACCAAGAGCTAATAAATGCGATTAGCCCAGACCCAAATACAGCCGCAAGCATAATTGAAACTAACAATGCCAAACTTTCCATGTTCAATCCTTCCCGTTAGGCAAACTTCTTAATTTCAGGGTACTCCCAGATTGGGTTGAATTTGCGGAAACGAGAGGAACCGTCGGTGCTGACGCGAATAAGGCATTCTGCAGTTGGTTAATTAGGTCGGGCGCAAGGTCGGTGGAAGTCTCCACCGACCCCGGCGATGACTGGGAGCCTCTGGCGGGATTCGAACCCACATCTTCGGCTTAGTCAAGACCGCTCTCTATCCGTTGAGATACAGAGGCGCCCATGGAAACTCTCTGCCGTGGGATCGGTCAGGAAAAGCGCAAAGTTGGCGCTGTGGATTAATCTCGAATGTGAATGAGTACTTGACGTTCTGCCATTTAATGAAATGATATAAAGAGTCAAGGCCGCGATAGAAATTTCTATTCGTTTGGAAGAGCTCCGGATAACTCCGGAGCTCTTCTTATTGGCGGAGACGAGAGGAACCATCGTTCGCTCTATTCGAGCGAACTCTTCCCAAATCCTCCCCATTCATATTCCGAACAAATAAATAATCCCTGCCCAACAGGGCGAGGCCCCAAGGAATTCAACTAATTGCCATTCCGAACGCAAGTGATCGCCAGCGATCACGCATTCGGCTGCGGAGACGAGAGGAGCCGTCTGATTGCCACTCCGATTGCAAGTGATCGCCAGCGATCACGCAATCGGCTCCCAAATCCTCACTCGTCTATTTCCGGACAGACAAAAACCCCCACCCGAAAGGGTGAGGGTCTTTTGTCTGCGGAGACGAGAGGATTTGAACCTCCGAAGGATTTGACTCCTTACCTCATTAGCAGTGAGGCGCACTCGACCGGACTATGCGACGTCTCCTCGAACCTTTAGATTAACTGGTTTTATGGCCTTTGGCGAAAATCCGAGTTTGTGCCAATTGCCACTGCCCGCAAAGATTGGGGCATGTCTAATTTCGGTGTTTCTTCGTCAGTTGCCAATTTAAAGCGTGTGGCAGTTCGTCCACCTACTCGCGATGCGGATTACCAAGCCGCGCATTGGCTGGGTGCCCCAGATCAACTTGATCTAGATGCACTTCAAGCCGACCACGCAGCATTCGTCGAATTGCTTCGTGAACTTGGTTGTGAGGTAGATGTACTGCCAGAAGCCCCAGGCCAACCCGATGCATGCTTTGTTTACGACCCAGCGTTTACAACACCAAGTGGTGTGATCCAGCTACAAGGTGCAAAAGAAGCGCGAGTGAAAGAACCAGCGATGCTGGCCGGTGACATCAATGCACTTGGTATGCCAACCGTTGGAGTTTTAATCGGTGATGCAACTGCAGACGCTGGTGACATGTTTTGGTTAGACAACAAAACTGTTGCAATCGGCCGTACTTATCGCACCAACGAAGCCGGCGAAAAACAACTTCGTGAAATTTTTGCTGCTGAAGGAATTGAAGCGCTGGCATTTCACATGCCACATGCCATGGGACCAGAATATTGTTTACACCTGATGAGTGTGATCTCTCCGATTCGCGATGACTTAGCTGTCGTTTATGAACGTGAAGCTCCAGTTACTTTGTTACAAGAACTTGCTAA
>CANLIF010000027.1 GCA_947491175.1 Actinomycetota bacterium | reverse complement strand
ACCAGGAGCTCTTAGTGATACCTGGAAGTTCGCCAGCATGTGCCATCTCACGGAAGCAAATACGGCATAGGCCGAACTTGCGGTAAACCGAATGAGGACGACCGCAGCGCTGGCAGCGGGTGTAACCACGAACTTTGAACTTCGGGGTTTCGTTGGATTTGTTCCTAAGACCGGTTTTCGCCATGACTTAAGCCTCCTTGAATGGGAAGCCCAGGTGCTTTAGTAGCGCCCGACCTTCAGCATCGTTTGCAGCAGTTGTAACCAAGGTGATGTCCATACCACGCTGGCGATCTACTGAGTCTGGATTGATTTCGTGGAACATAACCTGTTCGGTTAGACCGAAGGTGTAGTTACCATTGCCATCAAATTGCTTTGGGGATAGTCCACGGAAGTCACGGATACGTGGCAAAGCCAGTGTCAGTAGACGATCTAGGAATTCCCACATGCGGTCACCGCGAAGTGTTACGTGCGCACCAATTGGCATTCCTTCACGAAGTTTGAACTGTGCAATCGAAAGACGGGCCTTAGTTACCTGTGGCTTTTGTCCAGTGATTGCAGTTAGATCGCGGATTGCGCCTTCGATCAACTTTGAGTCACGAGCAGCTTCGCCAACACCCATGTTCACAACGATCTTGGTAAGACCTGGAACCTGCATTGCGTTTGCAAACTGGAATTCAGTTGTAAGTGCAGGAACAATTTCCGCACGGTACTGAGCCTTCAGACGTGGAGTTACTTTGACATCAGTAGACATTAGATGTCCTTTCCGGATTGACGAGCAACACGAACGCCACGAGAGCCTTCGTATGTTGTGCCATCAGTACGTGTCTTGGTTACTGTGTCGCGACGTGCGCCAACTTTCGTGGCCTTACCGTCAACAATTAGCTGAACATTCGATACATGAATTGGAGCTTCAATGGTTTCGATACCGCCAACGACTACCCCACGAGTTGTCCGTTCTTTACGAACGTGACGCTTCATGCGGTTGACGCCTTCAACGATTACCTTGTTGCGCTCTTCAAATACTGCCAAGACGGTGCCTTTTGAGCCCTTGTCTTTGCCAGCAATTACTAATACTTCATCGCCAGTTTTGATTTTCATTACAAAACCTCCGGTGCTAGCGAGATGATCTTCATGAACTTCTTATCGCGAAGTTCACGACCAACTGGGCCAAAAATACGGGTGCCACGAGGTTCGCCGTCAGCCTTAAGAATGACTGCTGCGTTTTCGTCGAAGCGGATATAGGAACCGTCTGGACGTCGGCGCTCCTTTTTGGTGCGCACGATGACAGCCTTAATGACATCGCCTTTTTTGACGTTGCCACCAGGGATCGCGTCCTTGACTGTACCAACGACAACATCGCCGATACCTGCATAGCGACGGCCGGAACCACCGAGAACACGGATAACCAAGATTTCCTTGGCACCTGTGTTGTCAGCGACTCGTAGTCGCGACTCTTGTTGAATCACTTTTGATCCCTACCCTTACTTAGCCTTCTCGAGGATCTCTACCATGCGCCAGCGCTTGGTAGCACTGAGTGGTCGAGTTTCCATCAACAGAACACGATCGCCAATGCCAGCGGCATTTGCTTCGTCATGTGCTTTTAGCTTGTTTGTGCGACGCACAACCTTGCCATAAAGCGGATGCTTAAATCGGTCTTCAACTGCAACGACTATGGTCTTGTCCATCTTGTCGCTAACAACTAAACCTTCGCGAACCTTACGGTCTCCGCGCTCGTCTACGCTCATGCTGCACCCTCAGTACTTTCAACCGGCGTGATACCTAATTCGCGTTCGCGCATCACGGTGTACAGACGGGCAATTTCCTTGCGGACTGCACGTAGACGGCCATGGCTTTCAAGCTGACCGGTGGCAGCCTGGAATCGTAGGTTGAATAGTTCTTCTTTAGCTTCGCGTAACTTTGAAACTAGTTCATCATTAGCTAGACGTCGTAAGTCAACTGTGCTTGTAGTAGGCATTAGATCTCCTCACGTGCAACGATGCGGCACTTCATCGGCAATTTGTGCATTGCGCGAGTTAGCGCTTCGTGCGCGACTTTCTCACTAGGGAAAGCAATCTCAAACATCACGCGACCTGGCTTGACGTTTGCTACCCACCATTCAGGTGAACCCTTACCGGAACCCATTCGAGTTTCAGCAGGCTTCTTTGTCAGTGGGCGGTCTGGATAAATGTTGATCCATACTTTTCCACCACGACGAATGTGACGGGTCATTGCGATACGAGCGGACTCGATTTGACGGTTAGTAACGTATGCCGGCTCCATTGCCTGCAGACCCCACTGCCCGAAAGTTACAGCGTTGCCACCCTTTGATGCGCCATGGCGATCTGGGTGATGCTGCTTACGGTGCTTGACGCGACGTGGAATTAACATGCTTATGCACCTTCCGTTACTGGAACTGCCGCGCCGCTTGGTGCGGTGTCAACAATTGGAGCGCTCTCGACTGGTGGTGTTGCTGCAGCTGAAGTTGTTCCGGTTGAAGCGGCTCTTGGAGCACGAGGTGCTCGAGTTGCTGGCCGCGCCCGGGCAGTTGCTGCTGCCTGCTCACGCTCGGTGCGGGTTCCAAGAGCATCGCCCTTGTAGATCCATACCTTTACGCCGATGCGACCAAAAGTTGTACGAGCTTCGTAGAAGCCGTAATCGATGTCTGCGCGAAGTGTGTGCAATGGCACGCGACCTTCACGGTAGAACTCACGACGTGACATTTCTGCGCCACCAAGACGGCCGGAAACCTGGATACGAATACCCTTTGCGCCACCCTTAAGTGCTGACTGCATCGCCTTCTTCATTGCGCGACGGAATGAAACGCGGCTAGAAAGCTGTTCTGCAACACCCTGTGCCACAAGTTGGGCTTCGATTTCTGCGTTCTTAACTTCCAGAACGTTTAGCTGTACTTGCTTACCAGTTAGTTTTTCTAACTTGGTACGAATGATGTCTGCTTCTTGACCACGACGACCGATAACAATGCCTGGACGCGCAGTGTGAATGTCAACGCGGACTCGGTCACGAGTACGTTCGATTTCAACACGAGCAATACCGGCACGTTCCATGCCTTCAGTCATGAGCTTGCGGATCTTTACATCTTCAGCGACGTAATCGCGGTAACGCTCGCCAACCTTTGATGAATCTGCAAACCACTTGGAGCGGTAATCAGTTGTGATACCGAGACGGAAGCCGTACGGATTAATTTTCTGACCCATTTTGACTATCCCTTCTTCTGGGAGTCAACGGACTCGACGACTACGGTGATGTGGCTGGTGCGCTTCAAGATCTGGCTTGCACGACCCTGAGCACGTGGACGGAAACGCTTCATTGTTGGACCCTCATCGACAAACGCCTGAGTGATAACAAGAGTGCGGGCATCCAAGTTGTAATTGTTAGTTGCGTTAGCAATTGCGCTACCGACAACTTTGCCAATTGGCTCACTTGCAGCTTGTGGGGCAAAGCGAAGAAGTGTTTGTGCTTCTTGCGCGTTCATGCCACGGATCATGTCGATTACTCGACGTGCCTTTTGTGGTGTGACGCGAACGAAACGTGCCTGCGCACGAGCCGAGTTTGTTGTTAAAGCTTCCATCACTGTCCCTACTTACGCTTTGCTTTGCGATCGTCCTTCACGTGACCCTTGAAGGTACGTGTTGGTGCGAATTCACCGAGCTTGTGGCCAACCATGTCTTCAGTTACGAAAACTGGAACATGCTTGCGTCCGTCATGAACAGCCAGAGTGTGGCCGAGCATGGCAGGAGAAATTACTGAACGGCGTGACCAGGTCTTGATCACGTTCTTGGTTCCCTTTTCATTTTGATCGTCGACCTTCTTTAGAAGGTGTCCGTCAATGAATGGACCTTTTTTCAGGCTACGTGGCATCTCAATAACTCCTAGCGCTTCTTGCCGGTCTTGCGGCGGCGGACGATCATCTTGTCGCTGGCCTTATTGGCTGCGCGGGTACGACCTTCTGCTTTACCGTTTGGATTCACTGGGTGACGTCCACCGGAAGTCTTACCTTCACCACCACCATGTGGGTGATCGACAGGGTTCATTGCAACACCGCGGACGGTTGGGCGCTTGCCCTTCCAGCGCATACGGCCAGCTTTACCCCAGTTGATGTTTGACTGTTCTGCGTTACCAACTTCACCGATGGTTGCGCGGCAGCGAGCATCCACGTTGCGAATTTCGCCTGATGGCATACGAAGTTGTGCGTAAGGTCCGTCCTTTGCAACAAGCTGAACAGAAGTTCCTGCGCTACGAGCAATCTTTGCTCCGCCACCTGGGCGAAGTTCGATTGCGTGAATCACAGTACCGACTGGAATGTTGCGAAGTGGCAAGTTGTTACCTGGCTTGATGTCAGCAGCTGGACCGGTTTCGATTCGGTCACCTTGCTTTAGCTTGTTAGGCGCAATGATGTAACGCTTCTCGCCATCTGCGTAATGCAAAAGTGCAATACGGGCAGTACGGTTTGGATCGTATTCGATGTGTGCAACCTTTGCCGGTACACCATCTTTGTCATTGCGACGGAAGTCAATTAGACGGTAAGCGCGCTTGTGACCGCCACCTTGGTGACGAGCGGTTACCCGACCGGCGTTGTTACGGCCACCCTTGCTGTGAAGCGGGCGTACCAATGACTTTTCCGGTGTTGAACGCGTGATTTCGACGAAGTCGGCGACACTGGAGCCACGACGGCCCGGAGTGGTCGGCTTGTACTTACGGATTCCCATGTGAGTTTCCCTGTCCTATTCTCGTCCGGTTACGAAACCGGACCACCAAAGATGTCGATGCGGTCGCCAGCTGCAACAGTTACGATTGCACGCTTGGTGTCGGCACGCTTGCCAAAACCGGAACGTGTACGAATTGTCTTGCCGCGGCGATTGATAATGTTTACGCCAGTCACCTTTACGTTGAATACTTCTGCAACCGCAATCTTGATTTGGGTCTTATTTGCATCCGGACGAACGATGAATGTGTACTTGTTCTCATCCAGTAGTGCATAGCTCTTTTCAGAGATGACTGGCGAGATAAGAATGTCGCGTGGATCGTAGATAGTTGTCATGACTTACGCCTCTACTTCGTTGGAACCAGCAACAGCTTTTGCGGACTTACCGCGAGCTGGACCTGCAACCAGAACTTCAAGTGCTGCCTTTGTGAAGACAACATCATCGGACTTAAGTACGTCGTAAGTATTTAGTTGATCAACAGCAAGTAAGTGGATTGCGTCTACGTTGCGTAGGCTCTTCCAACTTACAAAGTCTGTGCGATCTACAACAACCAAGATGTTCTTCGCAGTTGATACTGAGTTGATTGCAGCAAGTGCCTGCTTAGTTGATGGAGAGTCACCTTCGACGACTGAAGAAAGCACATGTATGTTGCCATTACGTGCGCGGTCTGAAAGTGCGCCACGAAGTGCAGCAGCCTTCATCTTCTTAGGTGTGCGCTGATCGTAATCGCGTGGGTGTGGTCCGTGTGTGATTCCACCACCGCGGTACTGAGGTGCACGAATCGAACCCTGACGGGCGCGACCTGTTCCCTTTTGCTTGAAAGGCTTCTTACCGGAACCACTTACTTCGCCACGACGCTTTGTGTCATGTGTTCCCTGGCGAGCAGCTGCAAGTTGGGCAACTACAACCTGGTGAAGCAATGGAATGTTTGTCTGCACATCAAAAATGTCTGCAGGAAGTTCCATAGTTCCAGCGGCTTTGCCAGCTGGCGTCTTAACGTCTACTGATGTCATGGAAGTTATGCTCCCTTCGCTGCGGAACGAAGTAGTACAACTGAGCCTGCAGGTCCAGGGATTGCACCCTTAACCAAGATCAAACCCTTTTCGGTATCTACTGCGTGAACCTTGAGGTTTTGTGTTGTCTGAGTGATTCCACCCATACGACCTGACATTCGAACGCCCTTGAAAACGCGACCCGGTGTAGCACAAGCTCCAATGGAGCCTGGCTTGCGGTGGTTTTTGTGAGCACCGTGGGATGCGCTTACGCCGTGGAAGCCGTGACGCTTCATAGTTCCAGCGAAACCTTTACCCTTGGTTACGCCAGTTACGTCGATGTTGCTGCCAGCTTCAAAAGTGTCAGCGCCAAGTTCTTGGCCAAGTGCGTAATCTGATGCATCGTCGAAACGAAGTTCAAGTAGATGACGACGTGGAGTAACGCCAGCCTTTGCAAAGTGGCCAAGCATTGGCTGAGTTACCTTGCGTGGGTCAATCTGACCGAAAGCAATTTGGACACCGGAGTAACCGTCGTTTTCTGGCGTGCGAACTTGTGTAACAACACAAGGTCCTGCCTTAACTACAGTTACGGGAACAACACGGTTGTTCTCGTCCCATACCTGGGTCATGCCAAGCTTTTCGCCTAGGATGCCCTTCTTGTTGATAGCCATATTTTTCGTCCCTACAGCTTGATCTCAATATCAACACCGGCAGGCAAGTCAAGACGCATAAGCGAATCCACTGTCTTAGGTGTTGGATCGATGATGTCGATAAGTCTCTTGTGTGTGCGCATCTCGAAGTGCTCGCGTGAGTCTTTGTACTTGTGCGGCGAACGGATTACACAGTAAATGTTTTTCTCAGTTGGCAGCGGCACGGGACCGGCGACTTTCGCGCCAGTAGGAATGACAACCTCAACGATTTTGCGCGCTGAAGAGTCAATGACCTCGTGATCGTAGGCCTTGAGCCTAATTCGGATCTTTTGTCCAGCCATGTGGCTTGACCATCCTTTTCTTCTAGTTTCTGCCAATAAGGGGTCTTGATTTTTGTCTGGTAGCAGGTGGCCCTTGCGGACCACCTGCTAACACAAACAGTTTTCTTGCTAGTTCAGATCAGTAATTACTTAAGGATCTTGGTTACGCGACCGGCGCCGACAGTGCGGCCACCTTCACGGATTGCGAAACGCAGACCTTCGTCCATAGCGATTGACTGAATTAACGCAATGGTCATTTCAGTGTTATCGCCAGGCATTACCATTTCGGTTCCACTTGGAAGCGTTACTACACCAGTTACGTCCGTGGTACGGAAGTAGAACTGTGGACGGTAGTTGTCGAAGAACGGCGTGTGACGGCCGCCTTCATCCTTGGAAAGGATGTAAACGTTAGCTTCGAAGTCAGTGTGAGGATTTACTGAACCTGGACGGCAGATAACCTGGCCACGCTCAATGTCTTCACGCTTTGTGCCACGAAGAAGAAGTCCAACGTTTTCGCCAGCGCGACCTTCATCAAGAAGTTTGCGGAACATTTCAACACCAGTGACGGTTGTCTTCTGTATATCTGGACGAATACCTACGATTTCAACTTCTTCGTTAACCTTTACGATGCCCTGTTCGATACGACCAGTAACAACGGTTCCACGACCTGTGATTGTGAAAACGTCTTCAACTGGCATAAGGAATGGCTTTTCGGTATCGCGAGCTGGTGTTGGGATGTAATCATCAACAGCCTGCATTAGGTCAAGAACTGACTGTCCCCACTTTGCATCACCCTGAAGTGCTGGGAATGCAGCTACGCGAACAACAGGAATGTCATCGCCTGGGAATTCGTAAGCACTTAGAAGTTCACGAACTTCCATTTCTACGAGTTCAATAAGTTCTTCGTCATCAACCATGTCGCACTTGTTAAGCGCAACAACGATTGCCGGAACGCCTACCTGACGAGCAAGTAGAACGTGTTCCTTGGTCTGAGGCATTGGGCCGTCAGTCGCTGCAACTACAAGAATCGCACCGTCCATCTGTGCCGCGCCAGTGATCATGTTTTTGATGTAGTCAGCGTGTCCTGGGCAGTCAACGTGCGCGTAGTGGCGCACTTCTGTCTGGTACTCAACGTGAGCGATCGAAATCGTGATACCACGCTGACGCTCTTCAGGTGCCTTATCGATCATGTCGAATGGCGTGAATGGGTTTACATCTGGGAAAGCATCGTGCAGCACCTTAGTGATGGCAGCAGTCAGCGTTGTCTTGCCGTGGTCGATGTGACCGATGGTGCCGATGTTTACGTGCGGTTTTGTCCGCTCAAACTTCGCCTTTGCCACGGTGGGTCCTCCTGGATCCTTGTGCTGTCTGTCAGAGTGACCTTCACTCCGACAGGATTTTTATTACTTTTGGCCTGTGGGCCGTTACTCGCCCCGAGCCTTCGAGACAATTTCTGTCTGGACGCTGGCGGGAACTTGGGCGTACTGCGCGAACTCCATGGAGTAGCTAGCACGTCCCTGAGTACGACTACGAAGATCTCCCACATAGCCGAACATTTCTGACAACGGAACCAGAGCCTTGACTACACGAGAGCCGAAGCGCTCGTCCATAGCCTGAATCTGTCCGCGTCGAGAGTTAAGGTCGCCGATGACATCACCCATGAAGTCTTCAGGGGTAGTTACTTCGACGCTCATAAGTGGTTCAAGAATTACTGGACCAGCGCTGCGAACGCCTTCTTTGAATGCTTGAGTACCAGCAAGTTTGAATGCAAGTTCAGAAGAGTCAACATCGTGGTACGCACCGTCAAGAAGTGTTACTTGAACATCAACCATTGGGTAGCCAGCTAGTACGCCGTTTTCCATTGCATCTTGGCAACCAGCATCCACTGATGGGATGTATTCGCGAGGAATACGTCCACCAGTAACTTTGTTAATGAAGACGTAACCACCCTTGGCATTCTCGTCACCATCAATTGGCTTATTTGGACCAATTGCAATTTGTACCTTGGCGAACTGACCCGAACCACCAGTTTGTTTCTTGTGGGTGTAATCGATGCGATCAACGTTCTTGGTGATGGTTTCGCGGTAAGCAACCTGTGGCTTACCAACGTTTGCTTCCACGTTGAATTCGCGCTTCATGCGATCAACCAAAATTTCCAAGTGAAGTTCGCCCATTCCAGCAATGATGGTCTGGCCAGTTTCTTCGTCAGTGTGCACGCGGAATGTTGGATCTTCATCTGACAAGCGCTGAATCGCAACACCAAGTTTGTCTTGGTCACTCTTGGTTTTTGGTTCAATCGCAACTTCGATAACCGGGGCTGGGAAAGTCATTGACTCAAGAATGATTGGGTTTGCTGGATCGCAAAGGGTTTCGCCAGTTGTTGTGTCCTTAAGACCCATTACTGCAACGATGTCGCCAGCGCCTACTGCTGCAATTTCTTCGCGCTTGTTCGCATGCATTCGGTAAATCTTTCCAATGCGCTCCTTGCGACCCTTAACTGAGTTAAGAACCTGAGAACCAGCTTCAAGACGTCCCGAGTAAACGCGAACGTAAGTTAGCTTGCCAAGGTGCGGATCAGTTGCAATTTTAAATGCAAGTCCAGCCAGTGGTTCACTGTCACTTGGAGTGCGCAACATTTCTTCATCAATTTTGCCTGGCTTGTGACCAATAACGCCTTCAACGTCTAGTGGTGATGGCAAGTAACGAATAACGGCGTCAAGCATTGGCTGAACACCCTTGTTCTTAAATGCAGTTCCAGTAACGATTGGCACTGCGCCACCAACAAGAGTTACCCGGCGAACTGCATCATGAATGTCATCTTCGGTAAGTGCATCAGGATCTGCGAAAAACTTCTCCATGAAGACTTCATCGTTTTCGGCGATGGTCTCAAGCATCATTTGGCGGTACTCATCAGCTTGCTCTTGCAAATCTGCTGGAATTGCTTCAAGTGTGTAATCTTCACCAATTGCTGTTTCGCCGCGCCAAACCATGGCCTGCATGCGAATCAAATCAACTAGACCAATGAAGTCACCTTCCGCACCAATTGGAAGCTGAAGGATAAGTGGGTTAGCACCTAGACGATCTTTGATCATGCCTACGCACATAAAGAAGTCTGCACCGGTGCGATCAAGCTTGTTTACGAAACAAATACGCGGAACGCTGTACTTGTTTGCTTGGCGCCATACTGTTTCGGATTGTGGTTCAACACCAGCAACGCCATCGAATACTGCGACTGCGCCATCAAGTACGCGAAGGGAACGTTCTACTTCAACAGTGAAGTCAACGTGACCTGGAGTGTCAATGATGTTGATTGTGTGATCTTTCCAAGTACATGTGGTGGCAGCAGAGGTGATTGTGATGCCACGCTCTTGCTCTTGTTCCATCCAGTCCATGGTCGCTGCACCTTCGTGCACTTCACCGATCTTGTAATTGATGCCGGTGTAGAACAAAATGCGCTCAGTAGTTGTGGTTTTGCCCGCGTCAATGTGCGCCATGATCCCGATGTTGCGGGTCTTAGCGAGGTCTAACGTTGTTTCGGTAGCCACTTACTTATCTCGTCTCTTGTTCTAGTTGCTTAAATTTGGTGTTCTTGGATTACCAGCGGTAATGAGCGAAGGCCTTGTTACTTTCAGCCATCTTGTGAGTGTCTTCGCGCTTCTTAACAGCTGCGCCTAGACCATTTGAAGCGTCAAGGATTTCGTTCATTAAGCGTTCCGTCATAGTCTTCTCGCGACGGGCACGGGAATAACCAACTAACCAGCGAAGTGCAAGTGTGTTAGCGCGACCTGGCTTAACTTCGATTGGCACCTGGTAGGTAGCGCCACCAACGCGACGGCTACGAACTTCAAGAGTTGGGCGAACGTTGTCGAGTGCGCGACGAAGAGTCTGAACTGGGTCGGCACCCGTCTTTGCGGCGCAACCGGAAAGCGCACCGTAAACGATTGATTCTGCAGTCGACTTCTTGCCGTGCAACAAAATCTTGTTAACAAGTTGAGTAACTACTGGTGACTGGTAAACCGGATCGACAATAATTGGTCGCTTCGGAGCTGGACCTTTACGTGGCATATCAGCTCTTCTCCTTCTTTGCGCCGTAGCGGCTGCGAGACTGCTTACGGTTTTTTACGCCTTGAGTATCAAGAGCGCCACGGATGATTTTGTAACGTACGCCGGGAAGATCCTTAACACGACCACCACGAACTAACACGATTGAGTGTTCTTGGAGGTTGTGACCCTCACCTGGGATGTAAGCCGTAACTTCGGCGCCACTGGTCAAACGCACACGAGCTACCTTGCGAAGCGCAGAGTTCGGCTTCTTAGGTGTTGTCGTGTAAACACGCGTGCAAACGCCACGGCGTTGCGGACTGCCCTTAAGAGCAGGCGTCGTGTTCTTTGTGACCTTGTCCTGTCGGCCCTTGCGGACCAACTGCTGGATCGTTGGCACTCGTACTCCTTCATCCAAGTTGCGCGACTTCTCGCGAAACTTTCAAACGTTTATTGTGATGGCGGCACCGCCACTAGCTCCGACCCACGCGGTCGGGTGTGTTGCCCCAGTTAGCGCGTATTATTGGACATTTCCTTGGAAAGGGAGCCTGTCTAACGAACACTGCGCCGACGGGGAAGCCCTAGGCATAGATACGAAACCTAACTTTCGTTAGGCACAAGGTGAAACATTACCCGCACTCATGGTTAAAGGTCAAAACGAGACTGCTCCCCACCCACGCGGACGGCGTGTCGCACCTAAAAAACGGACATTTTGGTCAGGAATGCGATTTTCTGGCAAATGACAAAGGCCGAGCATCTCTGCTCGGCCTTTGAAGGTTTTGCTACTACTTAACTTCGCGAAGCAGCCCGGTGGCAACGTCGAAAACGAAGCCTCGAACCTGGTCGCGATGCGGGATGTACGGGCTGTTTTTGATCCGAGCGATTGACTGGCGTACGTCGGTATCAAGATCGCTGAAAGCTTCAGCTGCCCATTCTGGCTTTTGGCCAACTTCAGCGCGGATTCCTTCCTTGAATTCATCATCAGTGAAAGTGAGCATGCCGCAATCAGTGTGATGGATCAAAATAATTTCTTTAGTGCCGAGTAGGCGCTGACTAATTGCTAGCGAGCGAATCTCGTCAGCGGTTACTACGCCACCAGCGTTACGAATCACATGTGATTCGCCTTGGCCTAGACCCAGGACGCCGTAGACATCAAGGCGTGCATCCATGCAGGCAAGGACTGCAATGTTGCGGCTAGGTGGGAGTGGGAGTGGTCCGCTGAAGGACTTGGCGTATTCGGCATTGTTTGCAAGGTATTCATCTGTAACTGACACTTCTATTCCTTTTTTTATTGTGTTTGAGGTTTGGTTGGTTGTTTTTCTCTTGTTAGCAACCGGCCGCATAATCGTCCGAGTGGATCAGCGACCTACAAACACAGTGAGGAACTCGTCGACATATGGTCGATGTGCAAACGCTTGGTAAGCAGAACCACAGTTAACATGGGCACGACTCTTACACAGATCTGTTAATTAGATATGACTGAACTTGGTTTATGCAAAATCCTTGCAAAAAGAGTCTCAAGTAATTAAGTTCTGGGAAACAACAAAGGCCGAGCATTTCTGCTCGGCCTTTGTATTAACGAACTGTTTTTATTGAGTTTCGATCCCTCGGCTATCGCCCCGGCCCTTAACTCCGATACTGCCCCATGTCGTAATCTTCCAGGCGAACTGCTTCGCCAGAAGCTTGACCGAAGTCGCCGTAGTCGTAGTCGTCGTAGACGCTCATTGCGGCGTAGACGGCTGCCTTGGCTTCTTCGGTTGGTTCGACCTTTACGTTGCGGTAACGCGGAAGACCGGTACCTGCTGGGATCAACTTTCCGATGATTACGTTTTCCTTTAGACCAAGCAATGGATCGCGCTTGCCGTTGATTGCAGCATCGGTAAGGACACGAGTTGTCTCCTGGAACGATGCAGCCGACAACCAAGATTCAGTTGCAAGAGATGCCTTGGT
>CANLIF010000026.1 GCA_947491175.1 Actinomycetota bacterium | reverse complement strand
TCAATTAGCGCAATGGGTCCGTGCTTTAATTCACCGGCAGCAAAACCTTCCGCGTGCATGTACGCCAATTCTTTTAGCTTTAAAGCGCCTTCAAGTGCAACTGGGAAACCCACGCTGCGACCCAAGAAAAGAACTGATTGCTTATTGATTAATTCTTTAGCAATTGCCTTTACACCCTCAGTTGTATCTAGCACTAAGTCGATCATGCTTGGCATGTCACTTAGTTCTAGCGCTACTGAGGCTGCATCTTCGCCATAACCGGTACCCCGATTTTGAGCTAAGTACATTGCAAACAAATAGCACGCAACAATTTGCGTTAGGAAGGCTTTAGTTGATGCCACTGCAATTTCAGGTCCAGCATGCGTGTAAATAACCGCATCGCTTTCGCGCGGAATTGTTGACCCATTGCTATTACAGATCGCTAGAACTTTTGCACCTTGTTCGCGTGCGTAACGCATAGCCATCAAAGTGTCCATGGTTTCGCCAGATTGGCTGATCGCAACGACCAAAGTAGTTGGTGTCAAAATCGGATCGCGGTATCTAAACTCGCTGGCTAACTCAACTTCGCAAGGAATTCGAGTCCAGTGTTCAATTGCATACTTCGCAATCAATCCTGAGTGATAAGCCGTGCCACAGGCAGTGATGATGATCTTGTCGATGGTCTTTAAGAATGCATCGTCTAAACCAAGATCGGCAAGGGTAACTTTGCCAGACTTATCAATACGTCCGAGCAATGTGTCAGCGACTGCTTTTGGCTGTTCTGCGATTTCCTTAAGCATGAAGAGGTCAAAGCCGCCCTTTTCTGCAGCTGCTGCATCCCATGTAACTTCGTATTCGGTGTAGTCGGCTGGCTTGCCAAAGAAATCAGTAACTTCAATTGAATTAGGTGTGATCTCAACAATTTGATCTTGCCCGAGCTCAATGGCATTTCGGGTGTGCGCAATAAACGCAGACACATCTGACGCTAAGAAGTTTTCACCATCGCCACGACCCACAACAAGTGGAGAATTTCGGCGGGCAGCTACAACCACATCTGGTGTGTCAGCGTGCACAACAACAAGCGTGAATGCCCCAGTTAGGACTTGGCAAACTTCCCGCAATGCATCCGCTAATCCTGATGTAGATTTCATCTGCTTAGAAAGTAAGTGCGCGACTACTTCAGTATCGGTCTGGCTACGCAGAGTTACACCTTCAGCAATTAGCTTGTCACGCAACATTGCGAAGTTTTCGATGATTCCATTGTGAATTACCGCAATCGTTCCATCTTCACTTACGTGGGGATGCGCGTTGACATCGTTAGGAGCGCCATGCGTGGCCCAACGAGTGTGACCTATCCCGGTATGTGACGGTGGGATAGGACTTTCAGTTAATTCGGCTTCGAGGTTGGCTAACTTTCCAGCCTTCTTGCGCGTTTGAATCGCTTGCTCAGACACAATTGCGATCCCCGCAGAGTCATAGCCGCGATATTCCAGTCGGCGCAAACCTTCAACTACTACATCTTGGGCTTGTTGCGGGCCGACATATCCAACGATTCCGCACATGTCTTGAGTCTACCGATTAGCTAAGTGCGCAGTGGGTAGCGACCACTTCAGCAAGTTCTTTTGCTACGGCCTGAGCTTGTTCGGCAGTTGCCGCCTCGACCATCACTCGAATCAGTGGTTCAGTTCCACTCGGGCGCAACAATATGCGCCCAGTGTTGCCAAGATCTTGCTCCAACCTTGAAACTGCAGAAACGACTTGCGCATTAGAAATCGAACCTTTGTCTACGTTTGGAACGTTTATCAAAACTTGTGGCAACCTGTTTACAATCGCAGCAAGTTCTGCCATTGATTTACCGGATTGCTTCATTTCAGACATCAAGTGAAGTGCCGTTAGAACGCCATCACCCGTGGTAGCAAATTCACTTAAGACAACGTGTCCACTTTGCTCGCCGCCAATTGTGAATCTGCCAGCACGCATCTCTTCCAGAACGTACCTATCTCCAACTGCAGCAGCAATTACTTCAATGCTGAGTTCTTTCATAGCTATGTTGAATCCCAAGTTTGACATCACAGTCGCCACAACAGTATTTCCAATCAATTCCCCGCGAGCTTTACGCCCGGAAGCCAGGATCGCCAAAATCTGATCGCCGTCTACGAAGTTTCCTTCGGCATCTACTGCCAAGCAACGATCTGCATCACCATCATGTGCAATACCAAGATCTGCCCCATGTTTCACAACTGCGGCAAACAAGTCATCCATGTGAGTTGATCCGCAGTTTTCATTAATGTTAAAACCGTCTGGCTCACAGTGGATTGAAATAACTTGTGCGCCAGCACGGCGCAGCGCTTCGGGGCCAACTAACGAAGCCGAGCCATTGGCACCATCAATTACTACGGTTAGGCCTTCTAGGGAATTTGAAATACTGGAGTTCAAATGATGCAAGTACTTTTCAACCAAGTCGTGATCGCTGCGAATTCGGCCAACGCCAGCGCCGGTTGGAAGTTCGCTAACTATCTCTAGATGCGCCTCAATAGCGTCTTCGATAGTGTCATCAAGTTTGATGCCACCCTTGGCAAAGAATTTGATTCCGTTATCGGGCATTGCATTGTGAGATGCCGAAAGCATTACGCCTAGATCGGCGCCAGTTAAATCAGTTAGGAATGCCACTGCTGGAGTCGGCAAGATTCCTACGTCTATAACATCAACACCAGCACTTGCTAATCCGGCGCTGATGGCAGACTGAAGAAATTCACCACTTACTCGAGGGTCTCGACCAACTATTGCAAACGGACGATCTGTTTTATGCGAAGCAAATTCCCCACGTTCGCCTAGAACCTGCGCAGCCGCAACACCAAGATTGGTTGCTAGTTCAGCAGTTAAAAGACCGTTCGCTAAACCACGAACGCCATCGGTGCCAAATAGTCGGCCCGACATGATTTAACGCTTGGAGTATTGCGGAGCCTTACGAGCCTTCTTCAGACCGTACTTCTTGCGTTCCTTGATTCGTGCATCACGAGTTAGGAAGCCGGCCTTCTTAAGGTCACCGCGGTTACCTTCAACATCGATTGCGTTCAAGCAACGAGCCACGCCAAGACGCAATGCGCCAGCCTGACCGGAGATTCCGCCACCATCGATGCGTGCGATTACATCGTAAGCACCTTCGAAGTTAAGAGTCTTGAATGGATCGTTAACAAGCTGTTGGTGCACCTTGTTTGGGAAATAATCTTCAAGCGTGCGACCGTTGATTACCCAACGTCCAGTACCTGGAACGATGCGTACGCGAGCGATAGCTTCCTTGCGTCGACCAGTTGCAGCACCAGGTGTGTCAGGTGCCTTACGTGGTTCACGAACTGTAGCAGCAGGAGTTTCGGATGTGTATTCCGTTAACTCTGCTTCAACCTCTTCGCCAACAATGGCTTCTGTTACGTCTACTTCGTTCTCTGACATGTTATTTCCCTTCGTAAAAATCTATGAATCCGCGAGCGCTTATTGCGCTACCTGAGAGATCTCGTATGGCTTTGGGTTCTGGGCAGCGTGTGGGTGAACATCGCCTGCGTAAACCTTTAGCTTTGTGATTTGAGCATCGCTTAGCTTGTTATGCGGAAGCATTCCCTTAACGGCCTTTTCAATTGCACGACGAGGGTTTGTTGCTAGCAATTCAACATAGTTAGTCGCACGCAAACCACCTGGGAAACCAGAGTGACGGTAATCCATCTTCTGTTCGCGCTTCTGGCCAGTTAGTGCAATCTTTTCGGCATTGATAACAATGACGAAGTCACCTGTGTCAACGTGTGGTGCAAAGATTGGCTTGTGCTTGCCGCGCAACAGCACAGCAACTTGTGACGCAAGACGTCCTAAAACAACGTCAGTTGCATCGATTACGTGCCATTCGCGATTCACATCGCCTGGCTTTGGTGAGTACGTGCGCACAGTGAGCCTTCTTTGTCTAAATAAATGGGGTTTAAATTGCTAGTTTTCCTTATGCCTAAAGGCACAACGAATCCTTAGATTACCTGTATTTCTGGTCGTGGGTCAAAACGAGGTTTAACCTCTGAGGTAGGCTCAAGAGTAAGAAATCCGCCAAAATAGGGCATTTTGCCCAATTTTGCCTGGCGACGACCAAAAAGGGATGTGCTAAAGCCGCATGAAAGTCAGCCGGCGCCCCCTTTACCTGCTTGAAGGGGCCAATGCCCTTTCTGGGCTGAGTAACGCAATCGCAATCATCACCATCCCCTGGCTGATTTTTGAGCGCACTGGTTCAGCAACTCAAGCTGGCATTGTGGTGGCACTATCGGCTATCCCAGGAATTGTTATCTCACCATTTGTTGGTGCATTGATAGATCACTACGGTCGCAAGCAAGTATCGATTGGTTCGGATTTACTATCTGCACTATCGGTGATGCTATTTCCAATTTGGGATTCGCTATTTGGTTTAACTTTTGCCTCAATTGCAACCTTTGCAGTTCTTGGCGCAGCTTTTGACCCTGCGGGATACACCGCTCGAAAGTCTTTGATTCCTGACGTCGCAAAAGCCAGCAACACATCAATGGACAAACTCAATTCTTGGCATGAAGCAGTTTTTTCTGGTGGTTGGGCTTTGGGTCCGGCAATTGGTGCGATCGCAATATCTTTAGTTGGCGCAGCGAACTCCATGTGGATTGTTTTCGTCGCATTCATTTTGGCAATCATTTTGATTTCTATGTTGCATGTTGGTGACCTAGGTCTGGAACATCGCGAAGAAATTAACGATCAAGAAAAGTTTTGGAATAGCACTTTACGAGGCTTACAAGTACTTAAGTCCGACAAAGCAATGTATTACTTAACTATCTCGATCGTTTTTCTAGCAATGGTTTATCTACCAACCGAGTCAATTGTCTTGCCAAAATACTTCTCGGACATCGATGATCCACGTGGCTTGGGATATGTATTGTCATCAATGGCACTGGGTGGCATTGCTTCTATGCTGGCTTACCCTCGCTTGGTTAAGCGGTTTAAGAAACGCACAATTGTTATTGGAGCACTTGGCGCAACCTCTATTGCCATGATTCCAATGACGTTCTTTCCACCCATCGGATTATTTGTCTTATCTGGATTCTTACTTGGACTTGGCTGGGGACCAATGAATCCACTGATGAACTCGCTAGTTCAACAACGGGTCGCGCCACATATCCAAGGTCGCGTTTTCGGGGTACAAACGTCTTTGTTTTATGCCAGTGGCCCGATCGGCATGTTTGTAACTGGAATTAGCGTTGATGCTTTTGGGGTCCGTCCGGTTTACATTGCGGCGGTTTCGATCCTGATAATCTTCCAGCTATTCATAATGTTGTTGCCAGATCTACACGATTTGGATCGCGAAGCGACATACTAAATACATGACTCGGCCCACACTTGATAACTGGCTACTACCTGAACATACTTTTTGGTCATTTCGCCATGTGCGGGAATTGCTTCCGACTGCGCAAGTTAACTGCGCAAAATCCCCTCGAGCGTTAAACCCACAGATTAAAACTGAGCTGGGAGAAATTTCGATCGAAACCCATGAGGGTGCAAAGAAAATATCCGATTATTTATCCACCACAAATACCGACTCCTTCACTGTTGCAAAAGGTGAAGATCTAGTTTTTGAATGGTTGGCTCCTGGAGTTAGCGATGTTGAGCCACACTTGATTTTTAGTGTCACTAAGTCAGTTACTGGAATGCTAGCTGGCGCCTTAGTCCAAGAGGGCATGCTTGAAGTCGACGCTTTGGTGACAAAGTACGTGCCAGAGATTGCAGACAGCGGCTTTGGTGACGCAACTGTGCGTAATCTGCTTGACATGGCTGCAAGTTATCAATTCGAAGAGGATTACACCCCAGGTCCTGACGTCATTGCTTATCGCCATTCCGTGGGCTGGTATCCAGCTCCATTGGGCGCACCAAACTTGCATGACTTCATCGCCTCTCGAAAAAAAGAGGGTGAGCATGGTCAAAAGTTTCGCTACATGTCGCCGACAACCGACCTTGTTGGCTGGGTGATTGAGGCTGCCAGTGGCATGCCTTATGCCGAAGCACTTTCTAAGTTCATTTGGAGCAAAATCGGCACTGAGGCACCGGGCCACATCACAGTAGATCGAGCAGGGTCTCCCCGAGCAGCTGGTGGACTTTCTGTAATACCGCGTGACTTGGTTCGCTTTGGCATGATGATTCGTGATGGTGGAATGGGCGCAATAGATTCAGAGTTCTTGCGCGATGTTTATGAAAACGGCAGTGCCGAGCAATGGGCAACTGGAGACTTTAAAGACTTCTTTGAAGAAGGTGTGTATCGCTCGTTCTGTTACAAACCAGGAAACGATCCCGATGTAATCATGGGTATCGGTATTCACGGCCAGATGCTTTATGTTGATCGGCCACGCGGAGTTGTAGTTGCGAAACAATCATCTTGGCCGAATCCAGATTCGGAAGAAATGCATTTGGATGCCTACAACGCGTGCCGAGCAATCGCCCATGCTCTTGGCTAGGTTCTAGAAGTTACCGCAGGAAATTACGCCTGTAATTCCCAGTTCTTACCGCAGGAAATTACGCCTGTAATTCCCAGTTCTTACCGCAGGAAATTACGCCTGTAATTCCCAGTGCGTCACTTCTGGTGGGTTTGCAAAGAATGGTCCGATTAATCCTCGCCACTGTGTGAATAATTCAGATTCTCGGAAGCCAACCATGTGATCTTCCAAGGTGTCCCAGCCAATTGTGATCAGATATGTCGAAGGCTTTTCAACGCCACGATGAACGTGAATAACTTGAAATCCCTTTGCTTGGGCAACTACTGCTTTTGCCTGTTCCATCGCAGCTTCAAATTCAAGTTCTTTGCCGGGCACAATTTCCATGAATGCCGTTTCCATAATCATGTGTGTCAGATTACCTTTTGGCTCGCTTCTCATCCCACACGGGTTCATCAAATTCGCGAACCGTTGAATCGCCACCAAAAACTACGAAGCGGTCCATAGTTCTGGAGAACCAGCGATCATGTGTTACCGCAAGCACGGTCCCTTCGAAGGCATCAAGCGCGCGTTCTAATGCTTCAGCAGACTCAAGGTCTAAGTTGTCCGTCGGTTCATCGAGCAAGAGCAAAGTAGCACCGGAAAGTTCGAGTAATAAGATTTGGAATCTGGCTTGCTGGCCACCGGAAAGTGATTCAAATTTTTGCTCACTTGCACCCGCTAAACCGTAGCGATCTAGTGCTCGAGCGGATTGTTCTTGCTGCATGCCATTTCGATGCTCATCACCACGATGCAAAATCTCAATCAATGTGCGGCCCAGCAACTCTGGATGATGATGAGTTTGGGCAAACCAACCCGGTCTAATTCGAGCGCCAAGTTTTGCAATGCCAACGTGATTAACCGGATCTATCGTTACGTCACTTATCGGTAGGTGCTCTAACTCCGGTTCGGAACCACCAGCTGCAAGCAGGCGTAAGAAATGACTCTTGCCGGAGCCGTTAGCACCGATAACACCAATGCGTTCCCCAAACCAGATTTCTAGATCAAACGGTTCAACGAGGCCAGTTAAGGAAAGTTGTTCGCAAACCACAGCGCGTTTACCAGTTCGACCACCCTTAAGCCGCATCTTGACATTTTGTTCAATTGGAATTTCTTGTGGCGGACCGATTTCTTCAAATTTTCTGAGACGAGTTTGGGCCGCCTGATAACGCGAAGCCAGACCATCATTAAATTTCGCTTTTACTTTCAGCATCTGTACTAAGTCTTTAATTTTTTGATGCTCTTCATCCCAACGTCGCCTAAGTTCTTCCAGACGAGCAAATCGATCTTTGCGAGCTTGCCCATGACTAGCAAAGCCTCCACCATGAATCCAAACTGAATTTCCAGCGTGCCCCAATTCCAGGGTCACAATCTGTTTGGCAGTATTCGCAAGTAGTTCCCGATCGTGGCTCACATAAAGCACAGTTTTTTTGGTTTCATTTAATTGATCTTCGAGCCACTTCTTACCAGGAACATCAAGATAGTTATCCGGTTCATCAAGTAACAGAACTTCTTCTGGACCTCGCAGTAATGCCTCGAGCACAAGTCGTTTTTGTTCGCCGCCAGAAAGGCTACCGGCAGATCGATGCTGCGCTTGATCAAATGGCAACTGAATCGCCGCCATAGTGCAAACATCCCAGAGCACTTCGATGTCATAGCCGCCAACATCAGCCCAGTCCGCAATCGCCTGGGCATATGCCATTTGGTTCTTTTCACTGTCATTTTCGATCATGGCAAGTTCAGTGGCATCAATGCGAGCGGCAGTCTGCGCAATCGCAGGTGGAGCTACGGTGAGCAACAAGTCACGAACTGTGCCATCAGTCATGTGGCCAACGAACTGACGCATCACACCCAGTCCACCGGTTCGAGCAATACTTCCTTCATGCGGTTGCTCGTCCCCAGCAATCATGCGCATCAGAGTTGACTTACCTGCACCATTTGCACCGATGAGCGCAGTCACAGCGCCCTCACCTACGCGAAACGAAACATCCAGTAAGAGAATCCGCCCATCAGAAAGTGAGTACGTTACATGCTGGACATCAAGATGCCCCATCGGAATCCCTCACTTGTAAGGTTTCTTCAATTCGTTTTGCATACTCACTTGGCTCTGGGTATTTGACGTCTACCAAAGTAAGTCCTAGTGCAGGAGCTGCGAACACATGCGCCTCGCGCTCGCGGCCAGCTAAGTAATTCTCTAGCCAAGCTTTATCAAACTTGCCTTCACCAATTGCTAGCACTGCGCCAATTAAACCCCGCACCATTGAATAGCAAAAAGCATCAGCTTGAAGTTCGACTTTAATTAATCCGTCAGGGGTTTCTGTCCAGTCAAACTTCATCAAAGTCCGAACAGTTGTCGCGCCTTCGCGCTTCTTGCAAAATGCTGAAAAATCGTGGAGTCCAATTAGAGACTGGCTGGCGTCATTCATAGCCTGAACATCTAGCGGCAAATAGCTTCGGTGAGCCCGATCCCGAAGCAGCGGATTTCGGTGACCTTGATAAATCAAATACTCGTAACTTCGCGACAATGCCGCAAACCTGGCGTCAAAGTCTGCTGTCGTAACTTCTAGTTCCTGGATTGAAATATCTTCCGGAAGGATCGCGTTGATTCTGTAGGTGAGGTCTTTCATCTCCATTGCATCTTTTTCAGCGATATCGAAATGAATCACTTGAGCAGTTGCATGAACCCCAGCGTCAGTTCGCCCAGCACAATGCACAATTACCCGATCTACCCGAAGCAATGTTGAAATGGCATCTTCAAGTTCGCCCTGAACTGTGCGTCGATCTGGCTGCATGCCCCAACCGGAGAAATCCTTACCATCGTAAGTGATTTTGCCACGAATGCGAATGAGCCCCTGCGCTGCGTCAGCAACGAGGGGCTCATTCGATAGAACCATTTATTTACGCTTCGTCTTTTACTTCAGCTTCAATCGCCTCTACCTCAGCAACGGCTGCGATATCTTCATCAGTATTTACTGATTCCGATTCAACGGCTTCGCCGGAATCGGCTTCTTCGATTACTGCAACTTCCTCAGCGGCAGCAACTTCTTCAACTGAGTCAACTACCTCGTCAACAACGGTTTCTTCTGGTGAATTGGTTTCGCCTTCGCTAGCAGTATTTACTGATTCCGATTCCACTGCTGGAGCGGCTGCCACTACTGCGGCTGCTTCTTTGGCTGCTGCGGCATCTGTTGCTGCCTTAGCCATTTCAGCTTCCTTAGCTGCTCGACGTGCCACACCTTCAGCAGCGCGAGCTGCATCAAGTGCTTCAACAAGTTCGATTACTGCCATTGGAGCGTTGTCGCCCTTACGTGGACCAATCTTGACGATGCGGGTGTAGCCACCTTCGCGGTTTTCGTAGCGTGGACCGATCTCAGCGAAAAGTGTGTGCACTACATCCTTATTGCGGATGACTGTCAAAACTCGACGACGGGCATGTAGATCGCCCTTCTTTGAGATTGTGATCAATCGCTCTGCAACTGGACGCAGACGACGTGCGCGTGCTTCAGTCGTAGTGATGCGACCATGCTCGAACAACGCAGTTGCGAGGTTAGCCAGGATTAGGCGCTCGTGTGCTGGACTTCCGCCCATTCGCTTGCCCTTGGATGGCTGTGGCATGTTTCTCTCCTGTCAATCGTTACTGGAAACGAGAGCTCGTTAGAGCTGCTCGTCCTCAGCGAAACTTTGGTCGTCATCGGCGGTTGCATCATCAGCTGATACTTCAGCAGGTGCTGCTTCGGACTGGAAAGTTGCATATGAACCAGCTGGAGCAAATACTTCTTCTTCGTCTTCGTTGTAATCATCGTCAAATGCCGATGCGTACTGGCTTGGGTCAAATCCTGGAGGTGAATCCTTCAGTGCAATTCCCATCGAAACTAACTTGTCTTTGACTTCGTCAATTGACTTAGCGCCAAAGTTACGGATGTCCATCAAGTCTGCTTCGGAGCGAGTGATTAGTTCACCAACGGTGTGGATTCCTTCACGCTTTAGGCAGTTGTAGGAACGAACAGTTAGATCAAGTGCTTCAACTGGCATGCTTAGCTGTTCAGCTGCGAACTGGTCAGTTACTGATGGACCAATTTCGATACCTTCAGCATTAACGTTTAGTTCACGAGCTAGTCCAAATAGTTCAACAAGTGTTGCTCCAGCAGATGCGATTGCATCGCTTGGTGAAATTGAACCCTTGGTTTCAACATCAATTACAAGTGAGTCGAAGTCAGTGCGCTGTTCAACACGAGTTGCTTCAACTTTGTAAGTGACCTTAAGAACTGGTGAGTAAATTGAGTCGATTGGAATTCGCCCAATTTCGCCGCCGCTTGCCTTGTTGTTAGCAGCCGAGATGTAACCACGACCCTGTTCAACAACGATTTCCATGTCTAGCTTGCCCTTGTCATTCAGGGTGGCTAGGAACAATTCTGGGTTGAAGATTTCAACACCAGCTGGTGGTGCAATGTCTGCAGCTGTAACTGGGCCTGGGCCCTGCTTCTTCAGGTACATAGTTACAGGCTCGTCAAACTGTGAAGACACAACCAAGTTCTTAAGGTTCAGGATGACTTCAGTGATGTCTTCCTTGACACCTTCGATAGTGGTGAATTCATGTAGCACGCCATCAAGCTTGATGCTTGTGATTGCTGCACCCGGAATGGATGAAAGCAAAGTACGACGTAGCGAGTTACCAAGCGTGTAACCAAAGCCTGGTTCTAGCGGTGCAAGCACAAAGCGAGAACGAGTTTCGGATAATGCTTCTTCTTTTAGTTCTGGGCGGACTGAGATCAGCACAGTTATTTCCTTCCGGCGACAACCACAATTTGAAGTCGCTGTTTGATGGGGATGTTAATTACTTGGAGTAAAGTTCGACGATCAACTGTTCCTGGACCTGAGTGTCAATGACCTCACGGGCAGGAAGAGAGTGGACCAGGATGCGCATGCCAGCTGGAATAACTTCCAACCAAGCAGGAACGGTACGTTCGCCAATTTCTGCGTAAGCAACTTGGAATGGGGTCATTTCAAGTGATGACTTACGAACTTCAATAAGGTCGTTCGGGCTGACGCGGAAAGACGGGATGTCTACCTTCTGGCCATTAACAACGATATGTCCGTGACGAACAATCTGACGTGCCATGTCGCGGCTCTTTGCAAAGCCAGCGCGGAACACAACATTGTCTAGACGTGATTCAAGAATGCGAAGTAGGTTTTCACCAGTCTTGCCGTGCTTACGGCTAGCTTCTTCGTAGTATCCACGGAACTGCTTTTCAAGCACACCGTAAATACGTGCAGTCTTCTGCTTTTCACGCATCTGTAATAAGTATTCGGATTCCTTAGCGCGGCCACGACCATGCTGGCCTGGAGGGTAAGGACGGGATTCCATCGGGCACTTTGGTGAATCACACTTTGAGCCCTTGAGGAATAACTTTGTTTTTTCGCGACGGCAACGCTTGCAATCGGGACCGGTATAACGAGCCATTAGTTTTGTCTCCTAAATTCTTTAAATCAGACGCGGCGACGCTTTGGCGGGCGGCATCCGTTATGAGGGACAGGGGTCATGTCTTGGATCGTTCCGACCTCAAGACCAGAGGCCTGCAGGGAACGGATCGCAGTTTCGCGACCTGAGCCTGGGCCCTTTACAAAGACATCAACTTTCTTCATACCGTGTTCCATCGCACGCTTTGCAGCAGCTTCGGCAGCCATCTGAGCCGCGAACGGTGTGCTCTTACGGCTTCCCTTGAAACCAACCTGGCCAGCAGATGACCAAGCGATAACAGCACCAGATGGGTCGGTGATTGAAACGATTGTGTTGTTGAATGTTGACTTGATGTAGGCCTGACCTACAGCAACATTCTTCTTTTCCTTGCGACGGATCTTCTTAGCACCGGCCGCAGTAGCTTTCTTTGGAGGCATTGGATTCCTTTTTCTCGATTGGGAAGAGGTCAGTAGCTATTACTTAGCTACTTTCTTCTTTCCAGCCACGGTCTTCTTCGGACCTTTACGGGTACGGGCGTTGGTGTGGGTGCGCTGTCCACGGACAGGCATTCCACGACGATGACGGATTCCTTGGTACGAACCGATTTCGATCTTGCGACGAATATCTGCTTGTACCTCGCGACGAAGGTCACCTTCAATTTTGAAGTTGGCTTCGATGTATTCGCGTAACGGAATCAATTGCTCATCCGTTAGGTCCTTAACGCGAAGATCTGGGCTGATACCGGTAGCCGCAAGGATTTCATCCGCGCGGGTACGGCCAATGCCGAAGATATATGTAAGGGCGATCTCTAGACGCTTTTCGCGCGGGAGGTCGACACCAACAAGGCGTGCCATCAGGCGTAACTCATTTCTTTTCGTGGTAAAGGTCTCGCACGTTCACCATTCCTTGCCGCCTGACAAGGTTCTCAGCCTTTACACACCTGAGAGTGTCGTTCCGAATTCACGCACGCGTTCATTCGGGATCGGGTGATCGTCTT